>CAVIJY010000019.1:0-28682 GCA_963643215.1 Lachnospiraceae bacterium
TGTTATCCATCGCAACTGGAATGATGTCACACACTATGAGCTGACGACAAACGAAGCGCGAAAAGCACAGTAAAGTTTCCGGCGCGTTGATGGAGAATTCAGTTGTTTCCGTTTTGGAACCAACTGAGGAAGACAGGAAAATTATCCTGCTAAGTAGAAAAAGCCGGAGCGGCAACCACCCCGGCTTTCGTAAAAATTTTATCTGCGCTTGCGTCCATGATCTGATCCGTAACAAAATGCCGACACAGCCATTCAACGCCGCACACTATCATAAAAATCCCATCTTCTTGAGCTGCTCATCACTCGTTCCCATGTATTCAACAGCAATCTTCAGGAAATTACGCGCCGGAATACTCAGATAGCGGTTGCTTTTATATACTGCTGAAACCCGGCTGGTGAATGGCGGATCAGAATCGAACCTGCGTACGCGCAGTCCATCCATATCCATAATAGCATCTGCAACAGACAATATGACCCCCAATCCCGATTTCAGCATAGTCCTGTGTATCTCTGCATTATTGGTCTCCATCACAATCTCCAGGCTTAGATTTTGCTTTGCAAATGCAGACTCCAGAAGATCCCTGGATGCATTGCCCTGCCTTGGTATCACGAACCGTTCTTCAGACAAAGCCGGAAGATCCTCGCAGGTTATGACATTCCTGTCTCCCATCCTGCGGGAAAATGTACAGTCCTCGTGAGCATAAACATAAAACTTATGCTGCATCAGGCATGTCTCACTCAAAAAGCTCATCGTCTCCCCGCCTTCCACAAGAAAGGCAATGTCCAGCTCTCCGGTCTGCAACATCTCCTTCAGGTACTCTATATCCTTCTCGACCGGATGAACAGTGATGTCCGGATATCGCTCATGAAAATTGTAGAAGCAGTAGCAGAACATCGAGGTTCCGTATCCGGCCATTATCCCGACCCGAAGACTCTTGTTCTCCGAATTCACAAGATCTGCTATCCTGCTGTATGTCTCGTTTTCCAGCGCTGTCGCTTTTTCAGCGTAATCTACATATATTTTCCCTGCATCTGTGAGAGTCCAGTTATTTCTGGTTCGATTAAATATGTTGGTTCCTATCTCACGTTCCATGTTCAGAAGCTGCTGGTTGAGTGCCGATTGTGACATAAACAGTCGCTCTGCAGCGTGCGATATATTGTTTGTTTTAGCGATAGTAAGTATCATCTGGGCTCTTGATAACTTTGCTGGCATAAATCCCCCTGTCTTAGTTGATCGGACGGACTCACTTCCCGATCTGCAGCCTATGCCATCTTGCCTGACATCTCTGCAAACTTTGATTACGACATGACTATATCATCATTGTCATATGCCCACAAGAAATGATGCGCTTGCTGCAGCTAAACCGCTTAATACAGCGGAAACCAGAAGTTGGCGCTTATAACCAGTGCGATTATCATGAGAAGCACCGCCGGAATCGTAAACTTTGCCATCTTGAACGGACTGTAGCCTGCAGTTGAGAAGATCAAAGCTGACTGATTGCTTCCTGTCGGGAAGGCAAATGCAAAGTTGGAGCCGATAGACACGATCAGACACAGACCTCTCGGATCCCATCCTCCTGCCAGTGCAACCGAAGCTGCAACAGGCATAAGAACATTCCATGTTGCTGAGTTTGACAGAAATGTTGTCATCAGGACCGCTGTGACTGAGAATATACTCATGATGAACAGCTTATTGTCTGTTCCTCCCAGAATATTCAATATGGTGTTTCCTATCAGTTCTCCTGCACCTGATTCAGTAAGTGCCTTGGCAACTACAACGACTCCTGCCATCATCCATACAGCATCAGAGGTCATATCCGCCACAAGATCCCGCGTACTGACCGTTTTAGTAAATGCAAGAGTCACCACTGCAACCACCGGCGCAATATATGCGTACTCCGAGAAGAATATGATCACCAGAAAGACGCCTGCAAAAAGCGCATAAACCAACATCTCCTGTGCCCTTGTGAACGGAGAGACGAACGCCTTGACCTCCTTCAGATTGCCTGTATTCACATCTCCGTTAGGGATAAATCTCCATATCATCAGCGCATAAACCAAGATCACCACTCCGGGGAGCAGACCGACCTTAAAATAATCAAAGACCTTAAACAGCTGATCCTCATTCTGTACAACTCCCCCTATCAGGACATTATCCGACATATAGTTCGTCGCACCCATTCCGATGGGCGTCAGGCAAGTCCATCCTGCGGTGACCATCAGCATCGGCATCATTATCTTGGAAGGCGTCACCTCGCCATCAGTGCCAAGCGCCATGATAAATCCGATCATCATGGTCAAAGTTACTGTTACTGACATGAACTGAATCATGACAATAACGATCAGGAACATGGCTGCAACCAACAGGATACCTTTCTTGCCATTAAGAAGTATCATCTGCTGCTTCAGCTTCTCAGTCAGGCTCGTCTTTCCGAACGCTCCGCCCAGAGCAAACATGGATGCTATCATTACGATCATCTTGTTGCTCAGGCCGGAAAATGCAGTCGGGATGTCATATACACCCGTCAGCGCCAGCAAAGCGCAGCATGACATCGTGATAAGTCCGTAAGGAAATTTTCCGCTTATGAACAAAATCAGCATAAGCAGTGCTATAAGTAAAACTATCGTCATCTGAGACATATCTATCTTAAGAGCCGTCTTGCGGCTCCCCTCCCTCCTCGTTTTGATATCAATAAATCCTGTTTTTTTGTAGTATTCACTCAGCAGATTACATCGGATCGGAAAACACCTAGTACCATGCCTCTCCGTTGGAATATTTCCTCTCCAACGCCACCCAGGAAGCCGGCGTAGTATCTTTTTCTACGCCGAGTATGCAGCGTATCATAAGAGCCATATCCATCGTCATCACACCTCTTTCGCGACTTATGTAGGTTGCGCCGGCTCGATCATAGGTATATGTGCCCAGCAGCAGCTCTGCCACCTCTCCAAAAGCGACATACAGCTTTCCGTCTATATCGAGGCTTATCGGCAGCATGTGTACCGATGTTCCGTCAACTATGGCTCCTCGAATGCCCGCCGCAACCTGGACACATTTACCATTAAGACTTATGCGCGCGCTCATGCCGTCATCTTCAAGATCGATCGACGCGCCATATGCCTGTGTGAACAGGTGCACTGTTGTATACATATATCCCTTCGGAAAAAGGCTGCTGCTTTTAAAATGTGCAGCTCCCTCCATGCGGATAAGCTTCCCTCCAACATAAGCTGTAATGCTACCATCCGCCAAGGCTACATTATCCCTGCAGAACCCAAGCTTGCATATCGGATTCTCCTTTATGATCTTTCCGTCAACTCTGGAGTAGGCCGACAGGAAGTATTTCCACAGCAGATCTGCAAAATCAGGATGAGGATTGTGCTCATATTCCTGAGTAGCAACATATCCGACATCAAGGCCGTCCTCCTGTTGCCAGTACATCACATTCCAGTTTCCCCGAATTGCCAGCTGCGGCACCATGTCACCTCTGATGCCGTTGCGCTGCTTCCAGACTTCCAGGTTGGCAAGCTGACTTGCAAAGAATTTAAGTCTGCAGGCATCATCGCCGCTGAACCATTCAGGGACTTCAACTCCGGGCATCAGAAGGTCGTAGGATCCATGACTTCTGACTATCGGTAGCGCAGCGGATGGGATGACCTTCGGCATGCCTGCCTCATCGAAATAATTGGAGGCAGGTGAAGGTCCGGATGACGGTGCTGCAGCTGCGAATATCTCGCTATGTTCCATCAGATACCACATTGCTGTAATGTCACCGAATGATTGACCATGTATATAGAAGCGCGTTTTATCAACACTGTACTTCTCGCTTATGATTTCGAACAATGTGTTCAGATAAACCATATCATCCGGAAAGCCTTCTTCCCTCGTATGGGCGCCGTACACATTCCACATGATTTCTTCAGATATGCTCTGCGGATATATAACTATAAAGCCATAATGTTCAGCCATCATCGGCCATGTGAATTTATAGGCACTGTTGATGTCCCCTCCGTGAAGACTGAACAGTACGGCCCATTTCTTATCTGTACTGTAATATGAAGGAACATATTCCTTCCACTCCCTCTCAAAACCGTCGATCTCCGCATGGTAATCTTTGATTCCCGGATCCCGCGCTATGTATATACGCTTGGTATCCATTTCCTGCTGCGGCAATGGTGTGAATCTCATGCTTTCTCCTTTTCCGATCCATCAGACGCGTCCCACGGCGTGCTGCACAGATCAATCTATATACATGGTGTTAAACAAAGGTCGATTGACTTTTGTATGTAAAATCATATACTGGTTGGACATAACGATACACTTCACAGATTCGATAATCCTCTCGAAAAATCCGGAAGTGCTTGCCCGCCACAGAAAAAGCCGGAGTGGCAACCACCCCGGCTTTAGTAAAAATATTTATCTGCGCTTGCGTCTGTCACGCTTTTCAGTTTCAGATTTTCCCGCCTTCAGATCTGCGGCGACTCCTCTGTTTTCTGTAATTTCACAGTTTCCTCTGTGCCGCCCGACAGATCCATCTCTATCCGAAGCGTCCCGCTTCCGCCGTCCCCGGCCTCATGGCAGAGATATGTGATCTCTCCGAGAGATTTCAAATCCGAAGTCCGGAGCGTGTAGTCGTCCAGATAAAACTCCGTCTGAAGAACCTCACCCGGCTGGAGATAAGTAAAGTGAAGCTCGCCCTTCAGCACGGCTTCGCCGTCCGTCATGAGCGTGATACCGCTCTCCTCGCTGATAACAGCCTGCCAGCGGCCTTCCGTGCTTTTCCATGTCCCCTCCAGCACAGGCCAGAGGATGGAATTGTCCACATATGTGTAATCGCCGTCCAGAATCTGAACCGCATCCGGGTTCTCCATTCCGCCGCCTCCGTCCATAATCTGATCCGCGACAAAATGCCGATACAGCCAAAAGCCCGCCAGTGCGAGAAGGGCAAGCGCCAATGCAGTAACTATCACGATTTTCAGTCCTTTCTTCATGCAAAACCTCCGTCAGGGAAATTCCGGTTATCTCTCTGTCACACCGGCGCAGATCCGTCGCGCGTACTTGTCGTGACATTTTCCAGAGCGGTGACAGACCTGCCTGTAAGCATATTCCGCAAAGAGCTCAGCGTCCCTTTATCAACAAAAGTCCTATGACTTTTGCTGATATTTTAACATTTGTCATAGGACTTTTGCGATATTTTCGCTTTTTTACACAAAACCGTCTCTTTGAAGCGTCCCGATCCCATCCCGCGGGACATGCCGGAGATACGGACGCATGCATGAAACTCATCGGCTTTTCTTCACTTTGTAGAGCTCCGCATCGGCTTTCTTGATAAGCTGCTCCCAGGTACCGGTATCTTTCGTGTACTTTGCTGCTCCGATTGAGACGCTCAAATCATACGCAAGCTCATATTCTGACAATGTCTGATTGATTTTTGAAATCAACTTTGTACAGTCCTCATTCTTTTTTGTCATGCGCAGAACCATAAACTCATCGCCGCCGTATCTGCATATGAAATCTTCCTGATCAGAACTCACCTTCCTCAGTGTCTCCGCAATTCGCACCAAGGCATAATCTCCTTCCAGATGACCGTAGGTATCGTTGATTTGCTTGAACTTGTTCACATCTATCATGAGCAGCCAGAAATCGTGCCGGTCATCTGCAGCTTCTATTCCGCTCATAATCTTCTGATCCAGCAGCATGCGGTTATTGAGCCCTGTCAGCGGATCATTTAAGACCTGCTGTCCCTGCAGTGTGATATATACATTCAGCAGAGAGATGATTGTTCCTATAAAAACGATTGACATGTTTGGGTTAAAGAGCTGCACCACACATGCAATTACCGGAAATATTGCGAACGAGGCAATTCCAAGGCTTCTCTCCCTTGCCTGCATGTTAGTTGTTTTTCTTGCCATAAGCAGCGCTATGATGACTGATGTCAGGATATAGCTGTAGGCAAGAATAAGCTGCAGCACATATCCCGGCTGCCTTACATATTGCCCCTCATCAGTTATATAGAAGAGGAGATGTGTCCTGCCTGTTGTGACGGTAAGCACTGCCAGTATCATAACCGGGATGAGCGATATCACAGTGCCCTTTGGCGTAGAGATGTAATGCCTGTCCAGGAAATTTTCCGAAAACCTCAGCCATGACCAGCCTACAAGCGCAGAGCAGCACACATTTATACTGTTCATCACATATCCGAAAAGAACCCCGTTAAACGGTAGGCTTAAATAACTGATATAGCCATTGTTAAAAATCCATATGACATCACTGGCTGCGAAGATAATATTTACAATCAACACTTCCAGAAAACGCACCTGATTGGTTTTTCTGAAATTGGAATGCACGGTTTGGTGGGCCAGGCTGACCAGCACCAGGATGCATATTATATCGATTTCGAAATAGTACTTTGCTAACATAATAACAATATTATATCACAAAGCTGCGGCATGGATTATTTGTTCTCCTCTGTCCACAGGAATTCTTTTGGCTGTTCCTGCCCGGAGAAAAGCAGCGGAGTCAGCGTACAGCCGTAGCTGCCTGCATTGGAAACCGCCAGAATATCTCCGATCTCCGCGTGCGAAAGCGTGATATCTCTCGCCATCACATCCAGTGCGGTGCAGAGATTGCCGACGATATCCACCGTTTCGCAGTCTCCGTCTCGCCCCAGGATACGAAATTCACTCTGTGAACCGCAGGTATACAGCGGCTCCTGTCCGTTGTCCGGAAATGCTCCGACATTTTGCCGCAGCAATTCTGCAATGGCAGGACGCAGAAAACCGTTCATTGCATTTTGCACCACGAGATAGGTTTTTCCGCAGGAAACCTTACGATCTATGATTCGCGTATAATAAGTGCCGGCGTTGCAGACAACAAACCGTCCGGTTTCCAGAATGAACTTTGCCTGCAGACCATCGTGATTTTTCACGCTTAGAGTCTGCATTGTCCGGCCGATTTTTTCCAAAGCAAGCGGTTTCTCGTCTGCGCTGTCATAAACCGTACCGATACCGCTGCCGAAATTTATAAACTGAATATCCACGCCATTCAGTCTGCTCATGCGCTCCGCCAGCATGTAGCAGTTTTGGTAATATCTGCACAATAAATCTGCATCCAAAATCTGTGAACGCAGATGCACATGAAACCCGGTGATTTTCAGATGCGGAAAGCATAGATTGGCCGCTGTCAGCTGCTCTTCATCGATACCGAACTTGCTGGATACGGCAGCTGTATCGTTCATGGAGAAATTCGGATTGACCCGAACACCGACGGCGACTTGTTCTTTTTTCGCTGCCGCACACTGCTCCAGACGGTCAAGCTCGGAAAGGCTGTCTGCAATGATCGTGCATTTGCCCCATACCTTCTGCATATCCTGCAAGGTTTTGCCCGGCGCGGAATAATATATCCTGTCGCCCGGAATGCCGGCCTGCTGCGCCAGCAGCACTTCGTTTGCCGAAGCTGCGTCCGCGCCGAAGCCCTGCGCGGCGATTGTTTTTAATACCGGCATGAACGGATTGGCCTTGACAGAGTACAGAAAATCCACCTCCGGCATTGCCTCCGACAGAGCATGACAGCGTTCCTTTATCAGGGCTTCCTCATAGAGATAGCAGGGTGCATTCTGCTGTAAAAAACTCATTCTGTGATTCAATTTTCCTTCCTCCTGTCTCTTCCGAATCGCGATATGACTCCATCATACACCTGAAATAAAATCCGCCGCATGAGCCGTCTTCCGGCCCGCACGGCGGATCATTTGCTTTTTTATATCTCAGGCCTTGATGAAGCCCTGCTCGATAAATACCTTTCTCATCTTCTCCAGCTTCTCGCCCGAAGTGAGCTTGTTGGGCAGATACGGGCTTCCTACATCGAGTCCCATCAGGTTGGCAGCATCCTTCGTGCCTACCGGGAAGCTTCCGATATCAAGAGTGTTTCTCAGAGGTGTCAGCTTGTACTGAGCCGCTCTCGACTCCTCCAGCTTGCCCTCCATATACAGGTTGTAGATGCTTACAACCAGCTCCGGAACGAAGTTTGCCGTCGTAGCAACGCATCCTGCCGCGCCTGCTGCAAGGGATGTCATGATCATCGTATCCTTACCCGCAAGAACCTTGAAGTCGATGCCGTCAGACAGTCTTACAAACTCGCTGAGTGTGTTCATATTGCCGCTGGAATCCTTGATTCCGACGATATTGTCCACTGTCTTTGCCATCCTTACACCCAGCTCGGGCTTGATTCCGTAGCCTACACGGGGATTGTTGTAGATCAGCGTGGGCATCTCGGGAACTGACTGCGCGATGGTTCTGTAGTGATCATAGAGCTCGTCATCGCTGGGCGCGATAAACATGGGCTGAAGTATGGATATGCCCTGTGCCCCCTGAGCTGCCGCCATCTTCGCGATCTTCAGTCCGGCGCGCGTTGTAATCGTTCCGATTCCGCAGTATACAGGAACTCTGCCTGCTGCCTGATCAAGAACCACCTCCAGCGCTCTCTCCATCTCCGGATACTCCATAGCGAAGAACTCGCCGTTGCTTCCGAAGAGAAGAATTCCGTGCACTCCGCCGTTGATCACAAAATCAACCTGCTTGCGAAGCTTTGCCTCATCCATGTTCTCATCCTTGTCTATGGGCATGAGAATCGGGACGATAACTCCCTTGATAAAATCTGTGTTCATAGTTGCCTCTCCTTTTATTCATACTTAATGCCGCAGATGCGGCATGTATGCCTTCTCACTCTGCCGCTTCCGCGGAGCTCTCCTTCTTGAGCAGATCCCTGATTTCGGTAAGCAGCTTGACCTCATCGCTGGGCTCCGGCTCCTTCTCAGGCTCCTCTGCCTTCTCTTCGGCGGTCAGTGTCTTGAGTTTCTGTTCCATTTTCTCACTGATCCTGTTGCACTGTCTGACTATCAGAAACAGTACAAATGCAGTCATCAGAAATGTCACTATGGAGTTGAATACTATGCCTACCCCGAATACGGCCTCGCCGATCTTTATCTCAAACGATGTGAAATCTATGCCTCCGCAGACGATGCCTATCAATGGTGTGATCAGGTACGTGACCACATTGTTGACGATTGATGTGAACGCGCCGCCTATGATGATACCGACTGCCATAGACACTACATTGCCCTTGCTGATAAACTTCCCGAACTCCTCTAAAAACTTCTTCATGTTTCCCTCTCCGTCTTTTCAATCTCTTCGACAAAGGATCTCCGCGCGTATCGCCGGCAGGATTGCTTTAAAGTCGTCCCGCGTCCGGAGATCATATACATTCAGGTCAACATTATATACCTGTTTGCACGCTATGCATACCGCAATTTGTGCTCTTCTTTACTGCGCAGCGCGGCTTACTCTGCCCTCATCATCGATATGCACGCCCGGAGAGATGGAGCGCATGTATTCCAGCACTCTCGCTCTTTCCGCACCGTCAAGGCTCACCGTCCTGCAGCCGGATTGAAGCGCCGGAGTAAATACCATATCGCATATCTGCGCCGTCTGCGGATCAATGCTGACTGTCACCAGACATGTATCCTGAGTCTTTGAATTGAACAAATAGTTTCCCAGACTGTAATATACAGGGACATCCCCGATATAATCTATCTTCTGCAGCACATGAGGATGGTCTCCGATGATCAGATCCGCTCCTGCCTGTGCTATCTGAGGCGCCTGCTCCTGCTGCAGCCAGTCTGTCTGATCTGTACTCTCCGTCCCCCAATGTATGTATACCACTACGAAATCCGCCTCTTCTTTGGCATCTCTTATGGTTTGCAGCAGTCTTGATGCATCAAGACATCTGAACACACCCGGAGTGGTCTCACCTGCGCCCTTTGTATCCGGCGTGGAGAGCCTCTCAATCTGAGTGGCGGATATGTATGCGATCTTCAATCCTCCAATCTCAAATATATATGGCTTTGATGCCTCCTGTATGTCGCGCCCTGCTCCTACATACGGGATATTTTCGGCCTCAAGCGTATCCAGTGTGTCAAGCAACGCACTCTCTCCGTAATCATATGCATGATTGTTGGCAAGAGAAACTATATCAACTCCTATATCATGCAGCAGTGCTGCGCTCTCCGGTCTGGCTCTGAAGGTAAACTGTTTTCCTGCCGTAGGGCTTCCGCCGTTTGAATACGGAAACTCATTGTTCAGCATGAATATATCCGCATCCTGCATCAGCTGTATCAGTCTGTCGTCAAACGCCCCGAGCATCAGACTGCCGTCCCGGGCTCCGCGGCTCTGCATAGCCGACATGATCGCATATCCCGGATCCAGCAGCAGATCTCCCGCAAATGCAAGCGTGATCGGTTCGGTTCTCTCCGGCTGCGGCTCGTCATCTATGACTATGGCCGTCTCACGCAGCTTTGATTCATCATCGCTCCCATCGTCTTCAGCTTTCGCTCCGCCCTCTTCGGTCTCTCCCTGCGCCACGCCGCTGTCTGCCGCATCCGCCGGGGAGCCGCCTCCTGCGCCTTCGATATCCTGTGCGCTTATCGCATTATCCGAGCTCAGATATTCCTTTTTCAGCTTTTCTTCGTTATACAGTCCTGCTGCAAAGACCGCTATACTCACGATCATCACAGTCAGAATCATTCGCATTTTATCCTTCATATCGCTGCTTCTCTATACTGCAGACACTCCGTCAGACCCGTTGAATCATCGCGGATCCTGCGCCTTGCGGCTTGACATTCTCCGTCTTTGAAAATATCATCATCTCAGGTTCATGCACTGTCTCCGCTCCGGATTTTATATTTCGGGCAGAGCTTCATCTCTTCCGGGATCTCCGTCCCGATTCGGATATCGATTTTAACACACCCTCTTATCATATGCCAATCAAGCAGAACAAGCAGCAGAAAAAAGCAATCACGCACGGCAGACATCCTCTTATGGTTGTGGCAGGCCCGGGCTCCGGGAAAACCTTCGTCATCACAGAGAGAATCTGCCATATACTTGATGAGCTCGGCGCGGATCCGTCGCGCGTGCTTGTCGTGACATTTTCCAGAGCGGCGGCAAGACAGATGCAGGAGCGCTTCACAGCCAAGTACAGACAGCGCCATCCCTCCGGCGCTCCGGCTGATTATAAAAGAGTTACATTTGCCACATTCCACTCATTTTTCTATCACATACTGCTGATGGCATACGGTGAAAATGCCAGAAGCTATATATTCTCGGCAGCTGACGACAGCGGCGAACCGGACAGCACATCCGGCTGCTCCCGCCGGAGCGCCCACGGCGCAGCAGACGATGCCGAGGAAAACATCCGCTTTGATGAGATGATCAGCCTCACACAGGAGCTTCTATCTCAGCGTGAGGATATCAGGCAGGCTCTCAAGAACCGGTATCAATGGATATTGATTGACGAGTTTCAGGATATAGATCCGGAGCAATACCGGATCATACAGCTCATCACCGACAGGCATTCCAATCTGACCATAGTCGGTGATGATGATCAGTCGATATACGCATTTCGCGGATCCGACCCGTCTATCATGCTCGGCTTTCAAAGAGACTATCCCGGTGCCCGCAAGGTCGTGCTCAATATCAACTACCGCTCGGTAAAAGAGATCGTAGCATATTCTCAGCGGCTGATCCGTCACAACAGAAAAAGGATACAAAAGCGGCTGCGCTCCGCGTCCCCGGATTCCGGAGTTGTACGCACCGTCCCGTGTCTTAACATAACAGACGAGATAGAAAAACTGTATGCAGCCATAGACCTCTGCCTTCGACGCAATGTCCCTATGTCGGATATGGCTGTGCTTTACAGAACCAATTTTCAGACCCGGCCGCTGCTGCTTTTATTCAACGAACACGGGATAGATGTCACAGATCTGAATATGATGACATTTCATACCTCCAAGGGCCTTGAATGGCCGATAGTCTTCATACTCGATGTCAATGACGGTATCACTCCCCATCGAAGATCCGAGGGTGTGGATGCATCCGAAGAGGAGCGCAGAGCTTTTTATGTAGCTATGACCCGCGCCAAGAGAGAGCTCTATCTCTTCTACTGTCTGCGGCGCTACGAAAAAAAGGCCGTGCCTTCGCCCTATCTTCAGGAGATGAAAAGCCTCCCTCAGCGTATGCTGGATAGAATCGGTGCCCTGCTGCCCATGTGCTGAATTTGCCCTTGACGAAACAGCGGCTCTTGAGTATTGTAGCATGGAAAAAGGGAGTAGCTGGCCGATGTATGACACTTTCGCAGACTCGAGTCCGTATCTGTACGGCTTCAGATTCTTCTGCATCATCATCGGAATTTGATATCGTCAATACGGCCCGGGGCCCGGTATCAAAGCAGAGCTCATCGGATATGTATCCGCCATGAGTGACTGACGGCAAGACTTTTGCGGCAGTATATCTGCAGCGGAAGTCTTGCTTTTTTTCTTTTGTACAGCTGCTCCGGCCCTGCAGCAATCTATGGAGGTGTTATATGCAGTTTATGGATTTGTTCGAAAATGTGACGAACATGACATGGCAGATGGCAGCCATGTGGGCGATCGGCGGGATTCTCATCTATCTGGGGATCAAAAAGGAGATGGAGCCCTCACTTCTGGTTCCGATGGGCTTTGGCGCGATATTTGTCAATCTCCCCCTGTCCGGTGCAGTCACTCAGACAATCGACGGTATACTGACGGAGGGACCTCTGGATATTCTCTTTAATGCAGGAATATCCAATGAGCTCTTTCTCCTTCTTCTGTTCATAGGCATCGGAGCGATGATTGACTTTACCCCGCTTCTGGCCAATCCTACCATGATGCTCTTCGGTGCGGCGGCTCAGTTCGGCATATTCTTCACGCTCAGTCTCGCCACTCTGTTCGGATTCTCCCTGCAGGATGCGGCTTCTGTCGGAATCATAGGCGCGGCAGACGGTCCCACCTCGATATTCGTGGCTGACTATTTCTCCTCGAAATATCTGGGAGCCATCATAGTCGCGGCATACTCCTATATGGCGCTTGTACCTATCATACAGCCTCCGGTGATCCGACTTCTCACCACAAAGGCTGAGCGCACCATACGCATGAAATATCAGAGCGACAGCGTATCCAAAACCGCCCGGATCCTCTTTCCGATATGCATCACCATAGTGGCTGGGCTCATCGCACCGAGAAGCGTCGCTCTGGTCGGCTTTCTGATGTTCGGCAATCTCATCCGTGAATGCGGCGTACTTGACTCTCTTTCTCAGACAGCTCAGGGAAGCCTGGCCAATATGATCACTCTCATGCTCGGAATCACGGTGGCATCACAGATGCGTGCAGAGAACTTTCTGAATATACAGACGCTCTTCATCCTTGCGCTCGGGCTTGTCGCCTTTATCTTCGATACGGCCGGCGGCGTCATCTTTGCCAAGATAATCAATATCTTCCTCAAGGACAAGATCAATCCCATGATAGGCGCATGCGGCATATCCGCATTTCCCATGTCGGCGCGTGTCATCACTCAGATGGGGCTTAAGGAGGATCCGTCCAATATCATCCTGATGCAGGCAACCAGCGTCAATGTCTCCGGTCAAATCGCGTCTGTTATCGCAGGCGGACTTCTGCTCGGACTCATCCCCATGGCATGAAATTGACATACATCATATACGCCAATTACGAAAGGACCGAATATAAATCATGATATCAAATTTTATGGAATCTCTCAGAGTCATGGGCATGGGAATGCTCGGAAGCTTCACGGTAGCGATAGTTCTCATAATCATCATGAAGGTGCTTGTAAAGCTCTTTCCCGCAAAGCAGAAAGAGGAGGCCTGAGGCCTCCCCTTTTTATCTCAATTCTACATTTCAATCCTCTATCTCAAACTTGGCTTTCGGCAGATTCCAGTTGTAGTGTGTCGCCAGAAGCCTCAGAACTATCACCAGAATCATGCCGGCCAGCATGGACGGCCAGCCGCCCAGCACGGGCCACAGCAGATAGCAGACCGCCGCGCCCAGTATAGCCGCGCATGCATATATCTGCTCCACCAGGATAAACGGTGTATCTCCTGCCAGCACATCCCGCAGCATGCCGCCTCCCACTCCCGTGATGGTTCCTACAAATACAGCCAGAAATATATTGTTCTGCGCGCAGCTTACCGATATGCTCACCCCGTTTACCACAAATATCCCGAGCCCTATCGAATCTGCCAGCAGCAGCACATTCTTGTATACCTTGCGATGACGAAGGATAGCCTTATTCACCTGTGGCAGGAAAAGTATCACCGACACTCCTACGGCGCACAACGCGTATCTTGGATCGCGAAACACCGCCGGAGGTATCCTCCCCAGCACGATATCGCGTATCGCGCCTCCCCCGACAGCGGTTACAACTCCCAGAATGATGACTCCGAACAGATCCATCTTTTTGCGCAGCCCCAGTACCGCTCCAGATATGGCAAATGCGACGGTGCCTATCAGTTCCGAGATAGCGATAAATGTCTCCATAACATCTTTCCTCCCAACAGCAAACTATTTGTAACGAATATTCAAAGTATTGTCAATAACATTCGCTGCCCTGTATATGACAGGAGCGTATCCTGCCGCAAAAAGCACCCCGCCGATGCCCGGCTCTGATTTCTGTCCGGCATCTGCGGGGTGTATCTGTTTTCTTTGCTGCTTATATCTGCTCTGCGGCTTCAGAAGCTTATCTTCCGGCTGCATCTGCCGTAAGCTCTCCATCCTTCATATCAACAGTGATGACATCTCCCTGATGCACATCTCCCTCACCAAGGATCAGCCTTGCAACCATAGTCTCGACATGCTTCTGGATATATCTCTTCAGCGGTCTCGCTCCGTATACAGGATCGTATCCGTTGTCGATGACATATCGCTTTGCTGCGTCTGTAAGCCTGATGGAAAGCTCTTGATCTGCTATTCGCCTGTTCAGGTCATCTATCGTCAGATCCACGATATTGCCTATATTATCCTTTGTCAGCGGCTTAAAGAGTATGATCTCATCAAGTCTGTTCAGGAATTCAGGTCTGAAGGAGCTTCTAAGGTCATTCATGACCATCTCACGCGCATCTGTCTTGATCTCTCCGGAGTCATCTATTCCGTCCAGAAGATACTGCGATCCGATGTTGCTTGTCATGATGATGATAGTATTCTTAAAGTCTACTGTCTTGCCGAGCGAATCGGTGATTCTTCCGTCATCCAGTACCTGAAGCAGTACATTAAACACATCCGGATGTGCCTTCTCTACCTCGTCAAACAGCACTACCGAATACGGCTTTCTTCTGACAGCCTCTGTCAGCTGACCGCCCTCATCATATCCGACATAGCCGGGAGGCGCTCCTATCAGACGGCTCACGGAGAACTTCTCCATGTACTCACTCATATCCAGTCTGACCATGTTGCTCTCATCATCAAACAGAGCCTCTGCCAGCGATTTCGCCAGCTCCGTCTTTCCTACGCCCGTGGGTCCGAGGAACAGAAATGAGCCTATGGGCTTGCTCGGATCCTTTATACCTGCCTTGCTTCTTTGGATGGCCTCTACAACCAGCTGTACAGCCTCATCCTGGCCGATGACTCTTTCATGAAGCTTGTCCGCAAGATGAAGCGTCTTGCTTCTCTCTGATTCGTTGAGCTTCGCCACAGGGATATGCGTCCATCGGGAGATGATCTTGGCTATCTCATCATCTGTCACCTGCTCATGCACAAGCGACAGATCCTGTGATTTGACCCTTGCCTCCTCCTCTTCAAGCTGCTTTTGCAGCTCAGGAAGCTTTCCGTACTGAAGCTGGGCCGCAGTATCCAGATCATACCTTCTCTGAGCATCCTCGATCTGTCTGTTCACCGCCTCGATCTGCTCTCTGATCGTCGCCAGATGCGCTACGGAATTCTTCTCATTTTCCCACTTGGCCTTCATGGAGGCCAGCTCACTCTCGCGCTCACCCAGCTCCTTCTGGAGCTCTGCCAGGCGCTCCTTCGAGAGATTATCTGTCTCCTTCTTCAGCGCACTTTCCTCGATCTTCATCTGGAGAACCTTACGCTGCAGCTCATCTACTTCCGTAGGCATGGAGTCCATCTCCGTCTTAATCAGTGCGCAAGCCTCATCTACCAGATCTATAGCCTTATCAGGAAGAAATCTGTCCGTGATGTATCTGTCAGACAGCGTGGCTGCACTTACCAGTGCGGAGTCCGTTATCTTCACTCCATGGTAGTTCTCATATCTTTCCTTGAGACCTCTCAGGATAGATATCGTATCCTCCACGGACGGCTGATCTATGAGCACCGGCTGGAACCTTCTCTCAAGTGCAGCATCCTTCTCGATATACTTTCTGTATTCATCAAGAGTCGTCGCTCCTATGCAGTGAAGCTCGCCTCTTGCCAGCATAGGCTTGAGCATATTGCCGGCATCCATACTGCCCTCTGACGCTCCGGCGCCAACTATTGTGTGCAGCTCATCTATGAAGAGGATGATCTTGCCCTCCGAGGCCTTCACCTCCTCGAGGACGGCCTTCAGCCTTTCCTCAAACTCACCTCTGTACTTGGCACCCGCCACAAGGCTTGCCATATCCAGAGCAAAGACCTTCTTGTCCTTCAGACCCTCCGGCACATCGCCTCTGACTATTCTCTGGGCCAGCCCCTCTACTACCGCTGTCTTGCCCACACCGGGCTCACCGATGAGAACAGGATTGTTCTTCGTCTTTCTTGACAATATCTGTATCGTGTTTCTTATCTCGCTGTCACGGCCTATCACGGGATCCAGCTTCTGATTCCGGGCCTTCTCCACGAGATCTTCGCCATATTTGGTCAGTGTATCATATGTGGCCTCGGGATTGTCCGATGTAACCTTCTGATTACCTCTTACCTGAGAAAGCGCCGTAAGGAACTTCTCCCTTGTAATGCCGTATGCGCGAAACAGCTCCTTCATGGACGAATCCGGATGGTTCAGCATACACAAAAACAGATGCTCTACAGAGATATACTCGTCTCCCATCTGTTTGGCCTCATCCTCCGCTTTGATCAGTACCTGATTCAGATCATTGGAGATATAGGGCTGCCCGCCCTGCACCTTCGGGTACTTTTCTATCACGGAACGAAGCTCATTTTCAAATTGATTTATATTGATTTCCATCCTGGTGAGCATGGAGGCGATCAGAGATCCCTCCTGCCCGATCAGTCCCATCAGCAGATGAGCCTGTCGGATCTCCTGATTTCCGTACTCTCCGGCGATCTTCTCCATATCCTGTACCGCCTCGATGGATTTCTTTGTGAATCTGTCAATCTTCATTGTTCATCAACTCCCGTCTGTTCTGCAGGTTCAAAAGAACCATTGCATTTGTTCTATATGTAATATAACAAACACAATGGTTCTTGTCAATCGCTTCATATTCTCTTCACAATTTTTCTCGGGCTACTTGAATTTATAGCTCGTCATCTCTGTCGCCGATGTTATGACATATTCTCCCGGAAGTGTGCCTCTGATGGCATATTTCGGGTCTCCGGTGAATTCGCCGTCATATTTGATAACTCCCTGCAGCGTCATTATCATCATCTGATTATTGCCGTACAGATATATATACGACCCGTCGGTGCTCAGATGCGTATGCTCGAAGCTGTACAGTCTGTCAAGCTCCTTTGTTCCGTCCTGCTTATAGATGGTAAGCCTGCGGGAGCCCCCGTCCTCGCTGCTGGCCGTGATCACGCCTACATGATTCTTATAATTAAATATCGACAGTATCTCCTCCTCTATCACCACCTCACGCACCAGCTCCGGTGAAGCCAGATTCTTTGATGAGAAGAAGTATATCCCGGTATCTCCGGCCGCATATGAATAAACAGAGTTGATGAACCTCACACGACCCAGAAATGTATGCTCAAACGGGCTCTCAAAGCCTCCCACAAGACGGTTCGGTATGTTCTTGCCTATCTCTGAAAAGTCATAAAATACCACACGGCTCTTAAATTCCAGCCCGTCCAGATATTCAAATGCCGCCATCAGCTGCGTTCCGTTCGGGGATAAGGCTATATCCGTAGGATATCCGTCTCCGGATATCAGGGACTTGATCGTGATATCTATATCTGATCCTTCCTTTGAGAAAAATGTTATATAGCTGGCAGAGGTATCCTCTATGATTGCGGCCACCACACCTGTGGAGGAGACAACCGCCTTGGTGACAGGCAGCAGCGTCTGCGCAGTTCCGGTCTTTCCGGTCGCGTTGTATATGTTGATTTGATTTTCTCCAATGCCGTATATGCAGGCATAATCCCCGCTTACATATACCCCGGGGGACTTCATCTCATAGCTGTCTGCCCATACATCAGTGCCTGAAGCATTTATATATCTCGCTCCGTCATGGGAGTACTTGATCACATTGTCTCCAAAGCCGACCAGCCCCACATAGCTTCCGGCTCCCAGCTGTCTGCTCTGATTTTCCTCATAGGTCGTATAGCGGAAATGATGCACGAAAAGCCACCCGGCCGTCACGACAGAAACTGCGCTGACTATCACAAATACCACTATACGAAGGCGCCATCTCCTGCGGGTTCTTTGCTTGCGTTCAAGCTCATGTACCCGTTTGTCGCCTTCATGAGCCTCATCATATCTGCCGTAATCTGCCACGCCCGGTTCGTCGTAGGGTACACCATGTCTTCCTCCGTCCACCATGCGGCTTCTAAGCTCTTTTTTTCTGTCTTCTCTGTTTCCAGGCATCCGATTCAGCCTTCCATCATATGTTCGTATTCTTCTTTAGCCTCGGAGATATTGGCAGCGGTGCCGTGGTTGATTATATCCTCCAGGGCATCTATCCTCTCGCGGTTCATAAACCGCTCTCCGAGATAGACCTCATAATCATTGGTTATCTGCAGCGTTTTGGCCCGGTTCTCAGTCTCAAGCTGACCAATCCTTGCAGCCGCTTCTCCTATCATAGTGTTCAGCTCATCCATCCTCGGCTGAGCATTGCGGGTCAGCTCATCGGCTATGGTTCCGGCTGTCACATCGTCAAACTCCGCAAGCGCCTCGCGCCTTCCCCCTCTGACATCTGCCAGCTCATTCTGGATACGGGCGATTTCATCATCATACACGCCCAGATTGTAGATATCCTCGTTTGTATCATTTTTGATATCCTGAGCGATCTCATCGATACGATCACTGTTGTCTCTTATCTGTGCCCGTCTTTCAACGGCCTCGCTCAGTACATCATGATTCTCATATACCACCGTTCTGAGTATCCTGTAGAATATGCCGTTCAGCAGCAGTATAACCACTGCGAATACTCCTACGGACACCCATACATTTGTGATCCCCGATATGAGTATTATCATAGCCGGAATGCCTACATAGCACAGAAGCTCTATCGCCAGAAGCGCTCCGTAGTCCGCCGCGCCCTCCGGAAAATATATGATATTGAACAGCCTTCCGTCGCAATAATCCGGAAGTCCGCGGCTTCGCAGATCCTCGGTTATCTTGCTTTTTATGCTGCGGTTCTCCACATGAAGTCCGGATGTCTCCTCCGTGATGCGCTCCTGCATGCCGCGGTTTTTGGCCTTTCGCCTCTCTGCCTTCGCGCCCTCAAGGCGGGCCTGTACTCCGCTGATCTCTGTATCATATGTGCGGGCTATCTGCGCCCGTCTCGATCTCAGCTCCCGGTCTATTGATGTCTCCAGATCAGCCTGTATATCCGCAAGCTCCTCCTCCATCCGGGCTCTGCGGGTTCTTTCCTCAGTGAGTTCACTTTTTATAGCCTCAGACTCAGCCAGAGCCTGTCTAGCGCCCTCAAAGAATGCTTTATAATCTGCTATAGGCTGCATCTTTCCTCCCCTTAAGATCTCTTTGCCAGTTGCTCGTGCAGCTCTTCATATCCGGGCTTGCCAAGCAGGGCAAACATATTCCTCTTATAGCTTTCGACTCCAGGCTGGTTGAACGGGTTTACTCCCAGTATATAGCCGCTCACTCCGCATGCATACTCCATGGTATACATCATCTCACCGATGTGATAGGCGTCCAGTCTGCCCAGTGTCATGACTCCTACAGGCACGCCTCCGTCGCTGTGAGCTATGACAGTTCCCCGCATAGCGCAGTGATTTACCTCATCCACGCTCATCCCTGCCAGAAAATTCAGGCCGTCACCATCGTTCTCATCTTTTTCCAGCACCAGCGGGTCATCGTCACCTTCTATATTCAATACCGTCTCCATAAGAAATCTGGGTCCCTCCTGGATATACTGACCCATGGAATGCAGATCCGTAGTCAGATCTACAGCCGCCGGAAATATACCTCGGCCCTCCTTGCCTTCACTCTCTCCGTAAAGCTGCTTCCACCACTCGGATACATAATGGAGCCTCGGCTCAAAGTTGGACAATATCTCTATTGCATAGCCCTTTTCACGAAGTATATTCCTGACCGCTGCGTACTTCAGCGCCGTGTTGTCCGGCCAAGGCGTCTCTACAGCGGAGGTCCTTGCGGCTGCAGCTCCCTCAAGCAGTTCATCCGTATCTATGCCTGCCACAGCCATGGGCAGCAGTCCCACAGCTGTCAGAACCGAGAACCGTCCTCCCACATCATCCGGAACCACGAAGCTCTCCCAGCCCTGCTCGTCTGCCTGTGATTTCAGGGCTCCCTTTCTGCTGTCCGTAGTGGCGTAGATCCTCATTTTGGCCTCTTTGCCGTATCTGGCCGTCAGCATATCCCTGAATATGCGAAATGCTATGGCAGGTTCTGTCGTAGTTCCCGATTTTGATATTACATTAATAGAAAATGACCTTGCACCGATATATTTTATGATATCCTGTATATATCTCTGAGACAATGAATTGCCGCAGAAGATGATCTCTGTTCCTTTTTTTACGAACTCACTTCCGAGAGCCTCAATCACGGCCCTCGCGCCCAGATATGAGCCGCCTATGCCTATCACCAGCAGCACCTCGGAGTCTGATTGTATCCTTGCTGCGGCCTTTTTTATTCTGTCATATTCCTCTTTGTCATAGCATACCGGAAGATCTATCCAGCCAAGATAGTCACTTCCTGCACCGCTTCTCTTCATCAGTACATCCTGAGCCTGAAGCGTTCTCTCACGGTATCCCTCCAGCTCCGCCTCTGTTACGGCCGCAAGCACCTTTGAATAGTCATATCTGAGCATATCTGTCCCCCTGATTGTATATACTGAAATTATAACTCATACCTGCCGCAATCTCCATCCGCGGGCGGCAGTGATATATGATTCTTTCTCTGACCTATCTTATCCTGAAGGTTGCCAGCTCATATGCATTGCGCTCGACGCATTCAAATACAACTATGTCCGGATCGATATCCGTGATGTCATCATACGAGTAAAACATCTGATGCCTGTAATAGCTCTCGTTAAATTGAGAGCTTATGAACATGGACATATGCGTCGCAAAGGAATCTCTTATCATATATATCCTGCGAGGATCTGCCTCCTCGGCTGAAAGCTTTGTCAGCCCGTAGAAATCATCCTGAATCAGCTTCAGATTATGGCTGTTCGGTATCCCGACGGTGATCTCACTATCCTGCCCGGCAAGGATGCTTTCAAGACCAAGCATCCTTGCCAGATCTCCCGTGCTGGCCCGGCTTGAGGTTATCTGAAGGCTTTTGTCATTGATTTTGTTCATTTCTATCCCAAGTTCTTTAAGTAATGCAGCTGCGCCGATATATCCTCCGAGTGAATTCCAATGCGTATCGGTCTTGAAATACATATCATATTCACTGCTGTCCTTGGCCTGCATCAGCTCCTCGTAGGGATATACGACTCTCAGATCCGTATGCTCCCTAAGATAGCTCACTATCTGCATCACTCTGTATGTATCTGCCGGGGCTCCGTATCTGTCAGGCATGTGTTCACTGTATATTCTCTCCTTGTTCGGCGCTATGAAGATCACGAATTCTCTGCCTGACTGCGCCAGAAGATCTCTTTGAGCCACGCAATTGTCGGCTATCGACTTCAGCTCCTGCTGTGTCAGCAGACATCTGCCCTGATAATCATCGATAGGGTCATTGTCCTCTCCGCTGGTTGATTTGTAGAAAAGCCATCCGTCCTTTCCCAGAATCACCGATTCGTTAGAGGATCTTTTAAATATAAAATAGTCGATAGCCGAATCTATCGTGACCAGATAATTTCTGAATGGTATCCTGTCATTGATATAGCTTTCGCATTCATCAAAAAACTCATCAAGGCCTGCCAAAGTCGGCATCGACGGTCTCGGAGCCATAGCCCGGTTTTCATTGTTTTTCACATCTGCGAATGATCTGAAGCCGATCCAGATAAACCACGACAGACATATACATATAAAAGCTCCGTAGATCAGTGCCGGAGCCGTCTTGCTCTTCTTCATCCTCTCACCTTAGAACTGGAAATATATAAACGGATTGTATGTATTGTTCGTAACAGATGCCAGACATAGTATCAAAAGCATGATACAGAATATCGCTTCAGGGACAGAATCCTTCCATTTTTCTTGGAATTTCTTTGAAACAGTCTTCTTTAGGATCCCCATTCCGGCAACCGCAGCCGCAAGTGTGAAGACCGTCTTCATATCCATATATTCATACAGCGGTATCTGAGCGCCGGCGAAGCTCTTCAGCTTTATCATATCAGACATATAGCAAAGTCCCGAGGCCAGGTCCTCGGCTCGGAAAAGCACCCAGCCGAAGCATACAACCGTAAGCGTATATATATGCGCTGCCGCAGGATGTCTTTCCAGCTGTTTCTTCAGCCCCAGTCTTTCAATTATCTGAAACAGTCCGTGATAAAGTCCCCATACTATAAATGAGAAGTCCGCTCCGTGCCACAGGCCGGTCAGGAAAAACACAATGACCAGATTTATATATGTCCTTAGCTCGCCGCGTCTGTTGCCTCCAAGCGGTATATATACATATTCTCTGAACCATGATCCCAGAGATATATGCCATCTTCTCCAGAACTCTGATATAGATCCCGACATATACGGGTAGTTGAAGTTTTCCTCGATAGTAAATCCGAACATCCTTCCCAGACCGATAGCCATATCCGAGTATCCCGAGAAGTCATAATATATCTGAAACATGTACGCCAGCGCGCCTATCCATGCTGCTCTTATATCTGTCGCCGATGCTTCAAACCCGAAGACGCTATCGGCACACAGACCCAAAACATTGGATATTAATACCTTTTTTGCCAATCCATAGATGAATCTTTTAAATCCCGCTGCCGTATCCAGCCATGTGACACTCCTGCACTTTATCTGTTCATTTATATCCTTGTATTTTACGATAGGTCCCGCGATAAGCTGAGGAAAAAAGGAGATATACAGCGCAACATTGATGATGCTGTCCGATGCCTCGGTTTCTCCTCTGTAGACATCCGCAATATAGGATATAGCCTGAAATGTAAAGAATGAGATGCCTATAGGAAGCGCCAGCTCCGGTACTTCCAGCACATCCCGTCCCGCCGCATGATTGACGATCGACGCAAAAAATCCCGAGTACTTATAATATCCCAGTATCAGCAGATCACACACAACCCCGATGGTGAGCGCGGCTCTCCGCATGCCGGAGCTGCTTCTTCCTATGATCAGACCTGCGCCCCAGTTCAGCAGGATAGAAAACATCATCAGGAAGACATAGTAGGGCTCTCCCCACGCATAGAAAAACAGGGAGGCACTCAGCAGCAGAATATTTGAGTATCGTGTCTTTATAAGTGAGTCCGCGATAAACACTGCGGGCAGAAACAAAAGCAGGAAAACTGACGAGCTGAATACCATGCTATCTCTTTAAACTCCAGTCGGAAAAATCTTGACTCATTGAGTTTACCACAACTTTTTTATCATTACAGCCTGAGATTCGGGCGATCTGCGTTTGGCATGAGAAAAGCTGCATCTCCCTGGCTTAAACCACGGAAATGCAGCTTCTGATGTTCCTGATGATTATAGGAGCTGCCGGCTTTACGACAGCAGTCCGCCGATCAGTACAAGCGGATTATTTGTTCTTGTAGGTTGTGATACCGTCCTTTATAGTCTCCGCGATCTTGACATTGTGTATCTCTCTCGGATCTATCTCAAAGAGATCCTTCTCGAATACTGTAAGGTCTGCATACTTGCCGACCTCTATAGAACCGAGCACATTCTCCTTGCGCATCTGGTAAGCATTGTTGATGGTATAGCCCTTGATTACATCTGCAACGCCTACGCACTCTACCTCATCATGTACAAATGCGCCCTCTTCGCCTACATGGCGTCTTGTTACGATAGTCTCCATGTTCGGCATAACCGGGAATGTTGTAGGATCGGTCGGGAAGTCGGAGCCGAATCCCATTCTGGCTCCGCCGTCGATAAGCGACTTAACAGGATAGGCCTTAGCCTGTGTCAGCTTAGCTGCGTTTTCCTCATCTTTTTCATTCATGGAAGCGATCCAGCATCCTGTGGTGTTGGCAAATACATCATACTTGCCAAAGAGCTCAAGATCCTCAGGATATACATATGCAGAGTGTGAGCAGATGATCCTTATATCCTTATAGCCCTTATCACGGATGATGCCTGCAGCCGTAAGCACATTTCTTACTGAATCGGAGCCGATGGCATGGATGTTTACATCGATTCCGGCCTTTGCGCATGCCTCAAACTTCTCAACCAGAGTTTCAACCGTCATGATCGGCTTAACTACGCTTCCGTTCGGATAAGGATTCGGGATAGCGGCCGAGACATTCTCCAGTGTTCCGTCATTGAAGAGCTTATGGAAGGTACAGAAGAAGCGGTCATTGGTAAACTTCTTGCTGAACGCAACAGCATCATCGAATGCCTTCTCATAGAGACCTGTTACTCCTGCATATCCGCAGAAATTCAGTCTCATAGGTGTCTCATCCTTATCGAATAACGCATTCACCTCATCGCTCATAAGATGTCTCATGAAGCTTATTGCGCCGCAGTCTACCATTGAGGTGAGACCGTTTTCAGCAGCCTTTGCAAAGAAATTGCCGAAGGCCTTGATCGTAACCTCATCATCAAAATACTTCGCAGCTCCCATAACCGCATCCATTGAAGCCAGCTCCTTAACAAAGCCTGTCAGCTCGCCGTCAGCGTCACGCTGATATATGACGCCGCCCGCAGGATCGATGTCCGGTGTGTCTCTGGTGATTCCCGCTACCTCAAGCGCCTTGGAGTTGCACCATACAGTATGAAGGCTTGAGGAAAGAAGCGAAATCGGCTTATCTGCGCAGATTACATCCAGATCCTTCTTGTGCGGACCCATCTCGCCGAATGCGGTATCATTCCATCCCATTCCTGCATATGCAGGCTTATCCGGGTTCTCCTTGACGAACTTGGTTATGGCCGCGATCATCTCATCTACGGACATACCATTCAATACAAGCAGACCCTCAAACATATTTGCTCCGAAGAAATGCAGATGACCGTCGATGAGTCCCGGCGTTACAAGCTTTCCGCCCATATCTTCTACAGCCGTTCCATCGCCGGCGAACGCAATCGCGCCCTCTGTGCTGCCGACATAGGCGATTTTGTTGCCCTGAATGACAACAGCCTCAGCCCATGGTTCTTTTTCATTCGATGTGAAAAACTTACCATTTGTCAAAACTCTAGTTTTCATCTTTTTACCTCTCTTAAGTTATGATGTAGAAATGCAGCCTTGCAGGCTGAAGCTCATGCCTGTCAGATTTGCACCTTATACCAACATGAGTTACCGGAGTATCGCTTTATCTCAGCATCCGTCCTTATCATCATGAGTCAGACAGATTTATACAATGTATGTGAGCTCATGAGCGCGTATTATCGCGCGTATCCGCGGAAGCGCAAGTGCGATATACCCCTTCTCCGGCTCTGTGCATATAAACTTTGCCGTAAGGCGGGAGGCTGACTTGATAACCTCCTCCCGGGGAACGGGAATGTTTGCACAAAGCTCATCTATGCTTACTCTTGCATCATCATCCGGGAAGGCTCTGATTACAAGCCTTTCGGACTCGCTAAGCTCCGACCAGACAGCATTGTATGCGTAATCCTCAAGTGTTCCGTCAAAAACACTGGCTATTTCATCAAAAGTATTGCTGTCACGATACTCCCAATACAGCGCGCCCCATGCCTGAAATGCGAACGGATAGCCCTTCGTCAGCTTCGCCATCTTAAGTGCCTCATCGTCGCTTATCGCAAATGTTTCCTTATAGACATCCTTGATCTTGTCAATCTTGAGCGGCTTGAGGAACATCTTGCCTGCGCGAAGGCTAAGCGGAATCGAGTCCTCATCGATCTTATATATATCCTCGTACAGGCCGGTGATTATAACAAACACATTGATGCCATGCCTTACAAGCATCTGGAAGCGGCTTGCAAACTCAGCCATATTGGCATCAGCCTTGGCCTCATCTATGGTGATAAGTATGTTCTGCTTGCGCCTTGTAAGCTGCTCCGACGCAAAGTTTATTCTGCCGGCATCATCGGAAAAGCCCAGCCCGGCATAGCTCAACAGCGCAAGATACAAAAGCGTGAATATGCCGGTACCGGATGTCGCCTCATCTATAAGTCTTGCGGACAGATCATTGACCAGGGGCGTAGATGAATTAAGATCTATCACCACCCAGTCCTTGGATTTCTGAAGCGTCTCGGCAACGGCATGCATAAGCGCTGTCTTGCCCGAGCCTCTCGGCCCCGTGATTATGCATGAATGCGTCATCGGATTGGATGAGGCAAATGCCGATACTATCTGATCAACAGTGCATGTCTCATCGCTTAAATATGTCTTGGGCAGCGCTCCGTAGGTCAGTGTAAACGGATTATCTGTTTTCATATGTTGTGATGCCGTCCTTTATGGTCTCAGCAACCTTGACATTGTGTATCTCTCTCGGGTCTATCTCGAAGAGATTCTCCTCGAATACAGTAAGATCCGCATACTTGCCGACCTCTATGGATCCGAGCACATCCTCCCTGCGCATCTGATAGGCATTATTGATGGTATAGCCCTTTATTACATCAGCGACGCTTACGCACTCTGCCGCATCATGTACAAATGCGCCCTCCTCGCCTACACGGCGTCTTGTAACGAGTGTCTCCATGTTCGGCATAACCGGGAATGTCTGGTGATCTGTGGGGAAGTCTGAACCGAATCCCACCTTGGCACCGCCATCCATAATTGACTTAACAGGATAAGCCTTAGCCTGTGTGAGCTTGGCCGAGAGTGCCTCATTCTCTTCACTCATGTTTGCGATCCAGCATCCGGTGGTATTGGAGAATACATCATACTTGCCAAAGAGCTCAATCTCCTGAGGATATACATATCCGGAATGTGAGCATACAATGCGCAGATCATTAAAGCCCTTTGCACGAACGATGCCGGCTGCCTCCAGCACATTGTGGATTGCATCTGAGCCGATCGCATGAATGTTGACATCTATTCCGGCATTTGCAAACTCCTCGAATTTCTTCGCAAGAACCTCGGTAGTCATGATCGGTGCGATCTTGTTGCCGTTCGGATATTCGTTTGGAATTGCTGCAGAAAAAGTCTCCAGCGTGCCGTCATTAAAGAGCTTTCCGAATGTACAGAAGAAGCGATCGTTGTTGTATTTTTTAGAATACTCAACCGCATCATTGAATGCCATTTCATAGAGCCCTGCCACACCGGCAAAGCCGCAGAAATTGAGGCGTACAGGGCACTCGTCGGTGTCTACCTTGGCGCAAAGCTCGTCGCTTATAACATATTTCATAAAGCTTATGGCTCCGCAGTCAACAAGAGATGTGATTCCGTTCTCGGCACATTTTTTCCTGAAGCTCTCCATCGCCACAGCCGTTGCACCGTCATCGAAATATTTGGCAGCGCTCATAACTTTGTCCATAGAAGCTATTTCCTTGCAATAGCCTGTGGGCTCACCGTTTTCATCGCGTACATATATAACTCCGCCGGCAGGATCGATGTCCGGCGTGTCGCGATTGATGCCTGCGGCTTCCAGAGCTTTTGAGTTGCACCATACGGTGTGCATGCTTGCGGAAAGATATGCCATAGGCTTGTCAGGGCAGATCGCATCAAGATCCGCCTTGTTCGGTCCCTTCACTCCAAATGCCTCGTCAAACCAGCCCATGCCGGTATATGCGCCACGATCAGGATGCGCAGCTACATCCTTGGTAATCGCTTCAATCATCTGCTCCGGTGTCATTGCATCCAGGCGGAGAAGCCCGTCAAACATAGTGGCCGCAAAGAAATGCAGATGTCCGTCAATGAGTCCCGGAGTTACAAGCTTGCCGCCCAAATCTTCTGCAACCGATCCATCGCCGGCGAACTCGAGCGCACCCTTTGTGCTGCCGACATAGGCTATCTTATTGCCCTGAATGACAACGGCTTCAGCCCAAGGTTCCTTTTCATTCGCAGTAAAAAATTTACCATTTGTCAAAACTCTAGTTTTCACTTTTTTGCCCTCCAGATTCAAGCACGAGCAGTGCTTGCACACGCTCGTATTTGAATCGCCAATCAAGTTTGGAAGTTTACTTCCAAACTTTTACCTCGCTTTCCCGTGTCTGCCGATGCGGCCTTAGCCGGCATACACCTCTTTGCCTTCGAAACAGGCTATCTCAACTGACAATTCCCGGGCACCATTCCATGATGGCATACCCGGAAATTATTATATTCATAAATATATATATATTGCAAGGTAAATATTTGAAATTTTGTGCACAATTGCGAATACATGTCGCTGTTTTTTGGTTAAAATTTTGGTTCGGTGTCAAAACACCCGAACCTCCGCCTTCTCCCAGTTGATCATTTTGTTTCATTTCAGAATATTGCTGGTATTCCTGGTC
>CAVIJY010000020.1:0-27374 GCA_963643215.1 Lachnospiraceae bacterium
GCATGGCACTCTGTAATCTGCTCTCGCTTCGCGACAGCAGAACACGAGTGCTCAGGAGGAGGGCCGACATTGCTGTCGGCCCAGTATTATGAAAAAGTATTAACAGTTGTCTGCAGCATTGCGGCTTGCTTTGACTGTCTTAAGTATAGAGGCTAAAGATGTCGTAATCATGCATCAGCTGTAAATTCATTTTAAAGCAAATGGAAACAAATCGTGAACAGGAAAGCAAACTGCGATATATGATACGGGAGTATATACGCAGCACATATCATGTGGAATCCGAGAGGCCGTGGAGAGACAAGCCGAACTATGAGACATTTAAAGCGGCGGGCACAGGCAAGTGGTTTGCGATATGCATGAGGGTCAGCCGAAGCGTGCTCGGTCTGAAAGGCGACGGAATGATGGATATCATGAATGTCAAGGCGGATCAGGACTTTATCATGCTCTGCGCCCATATGAAGGGCTATCAGCCGGGATATCATATGAATAAGCAGAACTGGCTGACGGTATATCTGGACGGCTCTGTACCTGCGGAGCAGATATACGGACGCATAGATGAAAGCTACCGGATGGTATCGGATTCGCCGACAGCACGCATATATGAGGCCGTGATGCGTATACCGAAAGGCCGTGTGGCCACTTACGGTCAGGTGGCGACCATGGCAGGCAATCCGAAGATGGCACGCGCCGTGGGAAATGCTCTTCACAAGAATAAAGATCCGGAGCATGTGCATTGCTACAGGGTCGTCAATTCAAAAGGAGAACTGGCGCAGGAGTTTGTTTTCGGAGGCGCGGGGGTGCAGAAGCGTCTGCTTGAGGCCGACGGCATCGAGGTGATCGACGGCAGGGTGGATCTGGAAAAATACGGGATAAAGCTTTGATATGCTTTATAAGCACAGGCGGGAGAGATAATATGCAGGAATGGTATCACCTTGCGGCATATTTCATAATATATGCCTTTTTAGGATGGGTGCTTGAGGTAGTATATCATGCGGTAACAAAGGGGCAGGTGGTAAACCGGGGCTTTTTAAACGGCCCGGTATGTCCTATATACGGATGCGGCATGGTATCCATACTGACTCTGCTGATGCCTGTAAGCCGAAACATCGTGCTGCTTACCATCGGAGGAACTGTACTGGCCACATTGATAGAGCTGGTGGGCGGATTTGTGCTGCTCAAGATCTTCCATATGAGATGGTGGGATTACAGCGATCAGCCGTTCAATCTGGGAGGCTATGTCTGTCCAAGATTTTCACTGGCCTGGGGCGTATGTATACTGCTGGCCGTGAAGATCATACATCCGTTTATAGAGCTGAATGTGAATTTGCTGGACGGCGTGGTCGGGTATATTCTCGTCGCGGCCGCATATGTGATCTTCATAATTGATGTAGTATGTACAGTGCTTACGGTACTGCATCTGAATGATGATCTGGAGCAGATAAACAGAGTGAGCGCGGATCTCAGGAGAGCAAGCGACGAGCTGACGCAGACAATCGCGGACAATGCCTCCGAAACCGCGGCAAAGGTTCAGGAAAAAAGGGTGCAGGCCGCCCTCGGAAAAGCAGAGCTTAAAGACATGCTTGAGGAACGCCTGAAGACAAGGGCGCAGGAGCTCAGAGCACGATCACAGGAGCTGAAGGATAAGGCAGAGGAGCTGCGCACACGCTCCGAGGAAGCGGCGCGCCGTGAGGTTGAGGAAGCACTTGAGACAGCCGAGGAAGCAAGAAGGGCAGACGAGGCGGCGCTGCATATCGCCGAGCTTAAAAGCAGGATAGAGCAGTCAAAAGCAAGGCTTCTCAAGCGCCATCCTATAGGGTATCGTCGCCTTATGAGGGCATTTCCCCGCATGAGTTCTGTGAATTTCAAGGAGGAGCTGAGCTCGGTTATCGAGGAGCTTGAAGAAACAGGAGACGGACGGAAGGGTTCTGAGGATTAGGATATCAACATGTATATGTTCGCAAACTCATACAATGAGTTTTTTGTGAGATAGCACGCATTTATAATGACTCGGCTATGTGGTATGATTCAGAGGATGTTTTGACATGGGGGTCAAAACGGGCTGTATATATAGGCATATAATACGCATTTACGAAAGGAATGGTGTTGAATGGCAAAACTTGATTTGACAAAATACGGCATCACAGATACGACGGAGATTGTTTACAATCCTTCATTCGATATGCTCTTCGCCGAGGAGACCAGACCGGAGCTGACCGGATATGACAGAGGCCAGGTCACCGAGCTCGGAGCGGTCAATGTAATGACAGGTATATACACAGGTCGTTCACCCAAGGACAAATTCATCGTCATGGATGACAATTCCCGAGATACCGTATGGTGGACAACTGAGGAGTTTCCGAATGACAATCATCCGGCATCAGAACAGACATGGGCTGCCTGCAAGGATATCGCGGTAAAGGCGCTCTCGGGCAAGCGGCTTTTTGTGGTAGATGCTTTCTGCGGGGCCAATGCCGACACGCGCATGGCGATAAGGTTCATCGTAGAGGTGGCATGGCAGGCTCATTTTGTAAAGAATATGTTTATCATACCAACCGATGAGGAGCTGGAAAGCTTCGAACCGGATTTTGTTGTGTATAATGCGTCCAAGGCCAAGGTTGACAACTACAAGGAGCTGGGTCTCAATTCCGAGACAGCGGTTCTGTTCAATATCACGAGCCGCGAGCAGGTCATCCTCAATACGTGGTACGGCGGAGAGATGAAGAAGGGTATGTTCTCCATGATGAATTATTATCTGCCGCTCAAGGGCATTGCCTCCATGCACTGCTCAGCCAATACCGACATGAACGGCAGAAATACCGCGATATTCTTCGGACTGTCCGGCACAGGCAAGACAACGCTTTCGACAGATCCCAAGAGGCTGCTGATCGGCGATGATGAGCACGGATGGGATGACAGCGGCATCTTCAATTTCGAGGGCGGATGCTATGCAAAGGTTATCAATCTGGACAAGGAATCGGAGCCTGATATCTACAACGCAATAAAGCGCGACGCGCTTTTGGAGAATGTGACGGTAGACGAGAACGGAAAGATCGACTTCGCCGACAAGAGTGTGACAGAGAACACGCGTGTGTCCTATCCGCTGAATCATATAAAGAATATCGTCCGTCCTGTATCGGCTGCACCGGCGGCGGAGAATGTCATCTTCCTTTCGGCGGATGCATTCGGCGTGCTTCCTCCGGTATCGATACTGACACCTGAGCAGACGCAGTACTACTTCCTCTCGGGATTTACTGCGAAGCTTGCGGGAACAGAGCGCGGAATCACGGAGCCTACACCAACATTCTCGTCATGCTTCGGACAGGCATTTCTGGAGCTGCACCCGACAAAGTACGGCGAGGAGCTTGTCAAGAGGATGGAAAAGAGCGGAGCAAAGGCATACCTGATCAATACCGGCTGGAACGGAACGGGCAAGCGAATCTCCATAAAGGATACAAGGGGAATCGTAGACGCTGTTTTAAGCGGAGATATCCTTAAGGCTCCCACAAAGAAGATCCCTTACTTTGATTTCGAGGTTCCCACACAGCTTCCCGGCGTTGATTCTGGCATACTTGATCCCAGAGACACATATGAAAACGCAGGTGAGTGGGAGGAGAAGGCAAAGGATCTCGCAGGCAGATTCATCAGCAACTTCAGTCGCTTTACGACAAATGAGACAGGCAAGGCGCTTGTAGCCGCAGGACCGCAGCTTTGAGAATAAAACTGCAGTGATCCGCACAGCCGCAGGGCAAAGCTTTCAGAGCAGGCAGAGTAAAATATGAACCGAGATATATATGTGACGCGGCCATCGATGCCGCCCCTTGATGAATATGTAGAGGAAATCCGGGATATCTGGGACAGCCGGTGGATCACCAATATGGGTCAGAAGCACAAGACTTTTGAGGAGAGTCTGAAGAAATATCTGGATGTGCCATATCTGCAGCTTTTTGTCAATGGCCATATGGGACTGGAGATGGGACTGCAGATACTGGGACTGAAGGGCGAGGTTATCACCACGCCCTTCACATTTGCCTCAACGACACACGCCATCGTGAGAAACGGTCTGAAACCGGTATTCTGTGATATAAAGCCGGACGACTATACGATGGATCCGGGGAAGATCGAGCGGCTGATCACCGATGAGACCACAGCTATACTTCCGGTGCATGTATACGGCAATATATGTGACATCGATGCTATACAGGATATAGCCGATCGCCACGGACTGAAGGTCATGTATGATGCGGCTCATGCATTCGGCGAGAGCTTCAGGGGAGTCGGCGTGGGCAATTTCGGAGATCTGTCCATGTTCAGCTTTCATGCCACAAAGGTGTTCAATTCCATAGAAGGCGGAGCTGTAACCTGCAATGATGAGGAATATCTGCATAAGCTTTATTATGTAAAGAACTACGGCATCACCGATGAAGAGCATGTGGTTGATGTTGGGGGAAATGCCAAGATGAACGAGTTTCAGGCCGCTATGGGTCTGTGCAATCTGCGGCATATCGATGAATACATCAGGAAACGGAAAGAGCTGTGGGAGAGGTATATGAATCAGCTCGACGGAATAAAGGGGCTGGGACTTGCTAAAACATCGAATGATGTAAGCAGAAACTACAGCTATTTTCCGGTTACATTTGACGAAGAGACATTCGGGGCATCGAGAGATACGGTATATGCCGCATTGAAGGAAAAAGGCATACATGCCAGGAAGTATTTTTATCCGCTCACGAATGCATTTGACTGCTACAAAGGCATATTTGATCCGGAGGAGACGCCGGTAGCCTTGAAAATCTCCCGGGAGATACTGACGCTCCCGCTGTATTCCGATCTTGAACCGGAGGAAGCGGATGAGGTATGCCGCGCCATAAAGGCGCTGAAGAGATGATGCGGCTGAACACACAGGCAGGCCGGAAGGGAGAAGCACATGAGAATAGCCATTCCGTACGATGACGGGAATATAGCGCAGCATCTGACGGATGCCGTGCAGTTCAAGCTGTATGACATAAAAAATCACGGGGTTGCAAGTCAGGTGGTTGTAAATGTCCCCGACGGTGATGTCGCAGACAAGGTGCAGGCTTTGCTGGATTTTAAAACAGACTGCGTGATATGCTGGGCAGCTACCGGCATGGCGGTCAGATACCTGCTCGAGGCGTCAATCATGACATATGCCGGAGTATCGATGAAGGCGGATGAGGCCATAGATGAGCTGCTTGCGGGAACTCTTAAATACAATCCGCTGCTGACTCAAAAGCAGCAGCGGATGTATCTTAACTCTCTGGAGGAGGATGAAGGCTGCGCATCATGCAGCGGAAGCTGTGAAAGCTGCGGCGGCAGCTGCCATGAAAAGATGCAGTAAAGATCATGACAGTGCGATGCAGAGCTCATGCTCATCGCTCGTGAGTTATGTATTTTCTGATGGCGGGATTGAGATACTTCAGAAGAAGATACATGATGAATGTATCAACAGGCAGCTGGCATGCATTTTTTATGAGACGCGCAGGGAGCAGAGCAAGCATGCTCTTTCCTCCGAGCATCGATATCCAGAATGTATTGAAGCCGCAGTTGATGATAACCTTGAGCAGCAGCTCGGCGACAAAAAGTCTTCCAACTGAGAGCGGGCGCCTGTACATGATGCTCCCGAATATCACACCGGCCAGCATGGCATCGAAGGTGAAGCCGAAGAAGAATGTTCCGTCGGGTTTTACAAGGAATTTGACAATATCGAGCGTGCCGCCGAATATGCCGCCGACCACAGGCCCGAATGTGGCATCCACGATGCGGTTCGGGACGGCGGAAAAGCCTATCTTGATATACGGGCCGACATTGATGCTGGCCACAGAGCCAAGAACCACCGCTATGGCCGCCATAACTCCGAGAAAGGCTATGGTGGTTGTCTTACGGAATTCTTTGACTGATGACAGATAAAAACTCTTTAAGCTACTCATAAAAAGACCCTCCTTTCAGCAGTTTCTCCTGAAACTACATTAAGGAGGGTCGAACTGTCTCGCTCGGTCCAGAATGTAGCAGCGGGATGCGACTTCGATACCGCAAGCCAAAGCCTCTGCGCACAGACGGTGCTTTGCTTTTCGTCCCTCCGACAACTCCCGGTCCGGATGGCACTTTACGCATCGAAATCTACTCTGCTAAGCTCGGATGATATTCATCCGATGACTGCCGCTCAAGGCGGCGCCGATGTTTTCAACGACATTGTATCAGATATTTTCACAACTGCAATGTATAGTTGTATGAACATGGAACATTAGCAGTGTACTTAAAGAATACTAAAAGTACATTGAATGTTTATTTCGTGCTTGACACTGTGAATATTGCAAAATATAATATTGAATCATTTGTACAAAATGATGCATGACAAGCAGGATTCAGATAGGATTCAGTGTCAACAGGAGGAATAATTATGAAGAAGGTACTTAGTGTCGTTCTGGCGGCGTCCATGGTGCTGGGTATGACAGCATGCAGCGGCCAGCAGGAAACAGGAAAGACAGCTGAGACAACCGCAGCTGCAGAGAGCACAGCAGAAACAGCTGCAGAGTCGGCAGCAGAGACGACAGAGAGCTCTGCGGCAGATGCAGCAGAGACATCAACGGGCGCGAAGTTCTATATCGGAGGCTCAGGCCCGCTCACAGGCGGAGCAGCTCAGTACGGACTTGCAGTTCAGAGAGCAGGACAGATCGCAGTTGATGAGATCAATGCAAACGGCGGAATCAACGGATATCAGGTTGAATGGCTGTTCGAGGATGATGAGCATGACGCAGAGAAGGCACTTAATGCGTACAACACTCTGAAGGATCAGGGTCTGCAGATCATGGTCGGTACTGTTACATCAGGCCCCTGCCTCAGCGTTGTAGAGGCTACAAAGGATGACAACATGTTCCAGATCACTCCCTCGGGATCGACTCAGGACATCACAGTCAATGACAATGTATACCGTATGTGCTTCTCAGATCCGGCACAGGGCGAGAAATCAGCTCAGTACATCGGAGAGCATAAGCTGGCTACAAAGATAGGCGTCATCTATGATTCATCCGATCCTTACTCACAGGGTATTTATGAGACATTTGACAAGGCAGCAGCCGGATACGGACTTGAGGTTGTAGCTGCAGAGGCATTTACAGCAGATTCAAAGACCGATTTCACTACACAGCTTCAGAAGATGAAGGACGCAGGCGCTGAGCTTCTGTTCATGCCCTTCTACTATACAGAGGCAGCTCTTGTTCTCAAGCAGGCAAACGAGATGAGCTATGCTCCGAAGTTCTTCGGCGTAGACGGTATGGACGGTATCCTTACTCTTGAGGGATTTGATACATCACTTGCAGAGGGCGTCATCCTTCTTACTCCCTTCTCGGCTGATGCTACAGATGATCTGACAGTTAATTTTGTAAACAGCTACAAGAAAGCATGGAATGAGGTTCCGAACCAGTTTGCTGCAGATGCATATGATTGCCTCTATGTCATCAAGGCCGCTGCAGAGAATGCAAATGTAACTCCCGATATGAGCATCAGCGATATCTGCGAGGGTCTCAAGGAGGGAATGAAGACAGTGGCTATCAACGGCGTAACCGGTGAGGATATTCACTTCTCAGAGAACGGTGAGCCCAACAAGGCTCCCAAGGCCGTTGTCATCGAGAACGGCGCATACAAGCTGGCTGACTGACAGGCCGCAGGTTGATCTGTAATCTGCGAAAGCCCCGCAGGGGATGCTTTCGCGAACGGGAAATATAGCAGAAAGAGCTGCATATTGCATGCGGCTCTTTTTGCATATAATGTGCTGAAATGCTTGCAACCTGATGCTGTATGATGTTAATATGTTAAGCAATTTTTTAAACAGAGATAAAGTTTGAGGTGCGTTATGTCTAGCTTCTTTTCTTTTTTGATAGGTGGGATAAGCCTTGGCTCGGTATATGCGATCATCGCGCTCGGATATACGATGGTCTACGGCATCGCAAAGATGCTGAACTTTGCACATGGTGACATCATCATGGTCGGGGCATTTGTGGCATTTGTCGCACTGACAAAGCTGGGCATGCCGCCTCTGGTCTGTATATTGCTGTCAGTAGTCGTCTGTACGCTGCTGGGAATAACTATAGAACGTATCGCTTACAAGCCGCTTAGAGGTGCTTCATCGCTGAGCGTTCTGATCACCGCCATCGGTGTGAGCTATTTTCTGCAGAATGCAGCTCTGCTCATATTCGGTGCGGACTCGAAGACATTTACATCACTGATCAGCTTCGAGGGCATCACATTCGGCGAAGGAGTCAGGATATCGGGTGTCACCATAGTTACGATTCTTACATGTGTCGTGATCATGATTGCCATGACTGCCTTCATAAACAGGACAAAAACCGGTCAGGCTATGCTGGCCGTTTCACAGGACAAGGGAGCCGCGACGCTCATGGGCATCAATGCCAACATGACGATCGCCATCACATTTGCCATAGGCTCGGCGCTGGCTGCCGTGGCCGGAATACTCCTTTGCTCCGCATATCCGTCGCTTTCCTCTACTACGGGCGCGATGCCGGGAATCAAGGCATTTACGGCAGCCGTATTCGGAGGAATCGGCTCCATACCCGGCGCCTTCATAGGCGGTCTGGTGCTCGGCATCATCGAGAATCTCTCAAAGGCGTATATCTCCTCTCAGCTTTCGGATGCGATAGTTTTTGCCGTGCTTATCATAGTCCTGCTGGTGAAGCCCACGGGACTGCTTGGCAAGAATGTACAGGAGAAGGTATAAGGAGGGTATATGGACTACAAGAAAAAAGCATTCCGATCCAATCTGATAACATATGCGATCGTTATAGCATTTTATATTTTCTGCGAGGCATTGCTCAGAACAGGCCATATGACTTCTCTGACAAAGGGTTTGCTGGTTCCGTTCTGCTACTATATGATAGTTGCGGTGGCTCTGAATCTGGTGGTAGGCACATCGGGAGAACTGTCTCTGGGACACGCGGGCTTTATGTGCATCGGAGCCTTTTCCAGCGCAATATTTGCATCGACCGCAGGGGCGAACATGCCGGACACGGTTGAGATCATCTGTGCAGTCATCATAGGAGCCGTAAGCGCCGGGATAGCCGGATTTCTGATAGGCATACCCGTACTCAGACTGAAGGGCGACTATCTGGCCATAGTGACCCTTGCCTTCGGCGAGATCATAAAAAATGTAATCAATGCCGTCTATCTGGGCATAGATTCCAATGGTGTACATTTCTCGCTCAAGGATGCCAAGAGCATGGGACTCGGAGAGGATGGGATCACCATCATCAAGGGTGCTCAGGGAATCGGCGGTCTTCCGAGAAATGCAAGCTTTACGGTTGGCATCATACTGGTGCTTTTAACTCTGTTTGTGGTTTTGAATCTGATCAATTCAAGACACGGACGCGCCATCATGGCTATACGCGACAACCGCATCGCTGCCGAGGCCACAGGACTTTCGGTTTCAAGCTACAAGATGCTTGCATTTACGGTAAGCGCTGCTATAGCGGGAGTGGCCGGGGTACTCTATTCACATAATCTTGCCAATCTTCAGGCAACCTCCAAGAGCTTTGGATACAACCAGAGCATCATGATACTGGTGTTTGTAGTGCTTGGAGGCATCGGCTCTGTGAGAGGCTCACTGATAGCGGCCGTGATACTCACGATTCTGCCGGAGAAGCTGAGATTTCTGTCGAACTACCGTATGCTGATCTATGCTGTCGTACTGATCGTCATCATGATATTCAACTCCTCGCCGAAGGTGGTGGAGTGGAGAAAGGTTTTCATCGCAAGGCTCAATCGTTCAAAGCGCATAGATGCTGCCGTAAAGCAGGTCGATGCGGAGCAGGCGGCTGAAGAGAATGCTCTGAGTGAGCGTATCGAGGGAGAGCGGGAGGCAAGAGAAGCGCTTGCTCCCGAGACAGAAGCAAAACTTGCGGATGACAGAGAAGCGTCTGAAAAGGAGGCAAAGGGATGAATTCATATGTAGATATAAGTCACCTTGGCATCTCCTTCGGAGGACTCAAGGCGGTTGAGGACTTTACACTGAAGATAAATAAAAACGAGCTTTACGGGCTGATCGGACCGAACGGGGCCGGAAAGACCACTGTGTTCAATCTGATAACCGGAGTTTATGCACCTGATGAGGGAGCATTTATACTTGACGGAAAGAAGCTGACGGGAAAGAGCACTGCAGAGGTCAACAAGGCCGGGGTAGCCAGAACATTTCAGAATATCAGGCTATTCAATGAACTCAGCGTTCTGGACAATGTAAAGATCGGGCTGCACGAGCATTATACCTACAATGTCTTTGACAGCATCTTCAGAACCGGCGCCATGCGCAAGGTTGAAAAGGAGATGGACGAGAAGGCCATGGATATACTTCATGTCTTCAAGCTTGATGAGCTGTCCAATTACAAGGCCTCACAGCTTCCGTACGGGCAGCAGAGAAAGCTTGAGATAGCCCGCGCTCTGGCGACGGATCCGAAGCTCCTGCTGCTGGATGAGCCGGCAGCCGGCATGAACCCGCAGGAGACCGCCGAGCTCATGGAGACGATACTGTTTGTTCGGGACAGATTTGACATGACGATACTTCTCATAGAGCATGATATGAAGCTTGTAAGCGGAATCTGTGAGAGAATCACCGTGCTGAATTTCGGCAAGGTGCTGGCGCAGGGAGATCCCAAGACGGTTCTCAACAATCCGGATGTAGTTAAGGCATATCTCGGAGACTAAGGAGAAAGAGATGGAAAACATACTTGAGGTAAAGGATCTTAACGTGTATTACGGCATGATCCATGCGATCCACGATGTCTCCTTTCATGTGGGAAAGGGCGAGATCGTAACACTGATCGGAGCCAACGGAGCCGGTAAGACGACGACATTGCAGACTATAACGGGTCTCGTTTCCGCAAGGAGCGGAGAGGTCATCTATAACGGGAAAAATATCCTTAAGGTTCCGGGCTACAAGCTGGTAGGAGAGGGTATAGCGCACTGCCCGGAGGGACGGCGCATATTTGCCGACCTTACGGTTTATCAGAATCTGATGCTCGGAGCATATACGAGAAAGAACAAGGCGGGCATCGAGAAGGATCTGGAGCAGGTATACAAATACTTCCCGAGGCTTGAGGAGAGAAAAGGTCAGATGGGCGGAACTCTCTCCGGAGGAGAGCAGCAGATGCTGACTATCGGAAGAGCGCTGATGTCAAATCCGCGTATGGTGCTGCTGGATGAGCCGTCCATGGGATTGTCACCTCTGTATGTCAACGAAATATTCGATATCATACAGAAGATACATCAGGACGGAGTTACAGTGCTTCTGGTCGAGCAGAATGCAAAGAAGGCACTTGCCATAGCAGACAGAGCATATGTTCTGGAGACCGGTATGATCACGCTCAGCGGGAAGGCTTCGGATCTGCTCAACGATGACAAGGTCAAGAAGGCATATCTGTCAGAATAAAGAAAAACAGGCGCCGGATAGCAGTTGACAATCCGGTGCTTTTTTGTATAATTCAATTAAACGATTGCTAAAGTGTTTACGCTCCGACGGATGATGAATCATGATCGGACGGCAGACAAAGGAGACCAAAGATGAAGAAGACATATAAGATCGATGTTGACTGTGCAAACTGTGCCAACCTGATGGAGGAGGCCGCTTCAAAGACAGAGGGTGTCAAGGAGGCTACGGTGAACTTCATGACCCTTAAGATGAAGGTTGAGTTTGAAGAGGGCGCAGACGAGACAGCTACGATGCAGGCTGTACTTGCAAACTGCAAGAAGGTAGAGCCGGACTGCGAGATTTTCCTGTAAGCAGAGACTCAGAGTCAGAAAAGAAAAATCCCGCTCTGTCTGCATGCGGCAGCGTGCAAACAGACGGTCAGCTGTGATACTGTGAGCCGTCTTCCGATAGGAGGACGGCTTTTTGCAGGACATAAATCGCAATAGCAGGCTGCGCACTGATAACCGAGCTGCATGGCATTTCGCCGAAAAACCATGGCAAAACGCCCTTAAAAGAGCCAAACGCACAATTGACATGCTTAAGAATAGCATGTTAATTTGGATACAGTCGGCAAGTCAAACGCGGAGGGTGACATATGAGCAATATCCACGAGGAATGTGGTGTATTCGGCGTTTACAGTCCTGAAACCTATGATGTGGCAAGGATGACATATTACGGGCTGTATGCTCTGCAGCATCGGGGTCAGGAGTCATGCGGAATCGTCGTCAATGATGACGGCGTCTTCAATTCATACAAGGATGTAGGCCTTGTAAATGATGTTTTCACTCCGCAGCGACTTGATTCGCTGGGTCTCGGAAGCATAGCTGTAGGCCATGTGCGATACGGAACGACCGGAAGCAATGACCGGAGCAATGCGCAGCCGATAGTAGTAAATCATGTGAAGGGTCATACGGCACTTGCGCATAACGGCAATCTCGTCAACAGCTATGAGCTTCGTGAAGCACTGGAGCTGGAAGGATCGATATTCCATACCACAAGCGACACGGAGGTCATATCCTATATCATCACGAAGGAGCGCCTGACCTCGGGTTCTATCGAGGAGGCGGTCAACCGGGCGATGTCCAGACTGGACGGAGCCTATTCTCTAGTAATCATGTCTCCGACAAAACTCATAGCAGCCAGAGATGAACACGGCTTCAGACCGCTTTGCTACGGACAGACTCCGGAGGGAGTATATGTTGTAGCCAGTGAGTCATGTGCTCTTGACGCTGTGAATGCACAGTTTATCAGAGATATCGAGCCGGGAGAGATACTGATATTTGACAGAAAGGGTGTGCGAAGCATCCGTGATCATTGCGGCAGACAGCCGCAATCCCTGTGCGTGTTTGAATACATATACTTTGCGCGTCCGGATTCAGTCATAGACGGATGTCAGGTTCATACGGCACGCATGAGAGCCGGAGCCTTTCTTGCTCTTGAGCACCCGGTTCAGGCGGATGTCGTCATAGGAGTTCCGGATTCGGGACTGGACGCTGCTGTCGGGTACTCACGCCAGTCGGGTATACCTTATGAGATAGGGTTCATAAAGAACAAGTATATAGCACGGACATTCATAGCACCCGGGCAGCAGAGCCGCGAGGACAAGGTGAAGATCAAGCTCAATCCGATAGCGGATGTAGTCCGCGGCAAACGGGTTGTGATGATAGATGATTCCATAGTGAGAGGTACGACCTGCGCGAGGATAGTGCGGCTTTTGCGTTCGGCCGGAGCGTCAGAAGTTCATATGAGGGTATCGGCTCCGCCGTTTCTCAATCCCTGCTACTACGGCACGGACATCGACTCGCGGGACAATCTGATAGCATGTCATCACAGCATAGATGAGATATGCCGGATCATAGGCGCGGATTCACTGGGATATCTGAGCGTTGAGAATGCGAAGAGCCTGGCCAAAGGACTCAACTGCTCCGGATATTGCACGGCATGCTTTGACGGAGAATATCCGACGAAGACACCTTCGGAGACCAACAAGAACCGCTTTGAAGAGAAGCTGTCGAAATCACATGCGAAGACGGCGGAGTAAAAAAGCGATGACATCCGCGGCGTGGATGCAAAACAAAAGCGAGATCTGTATACCCGTGCGGCCGCATGCGGTGCGGATGCCTCGCGATAGGCACGGGTTTTGAGAGCTGAATGCGAAATGAAGGACGGGGACGGAGAGATTCGTCCTCGTTTGATTTTGTCTGTCGGTGTGTTATACTCGAAAAAGTGTTTTTGAAAGGATAAAGCATCGTGAATGATAATAATGAGAAGGTGACCGGCCGCAGCGGACGACGCTTCGCAGTGATGATGATCATGCTTGTCGTGCTGCTTTTATGGAGCCTCATACTGAATGTAAACTCCGGCTCTGTGAAGATACCCGCATCAGAGATATTTTCCATGATAAGAGATGCTTTCAGATACAAGCTGGCAAATATATTTACAGGCGGATGCGGTGAGGAGCTTGAGGCTGTAACAAAGGCCAATGCGCAGAATGTCATCATATTTACCATACGCATACCGCGTATGCTGCTTGCAGCGATCCTCGGAGGCGCGCTGGCGATAGCGGGCTTTCTGCTCCAGACATTTTTCCGCAATCCTATAGCGGGTCCCTTTGTGCTCGGCATATCATCAGGCGCCAAGCTGATGGTCGGACTTGTACTGATAGTGCTGGCAGACAGGATAGGAACCATCAGCTCGCTGATTCTGGTGCTTGCGGCATTTGCGGGTTCCATGATGGTAGTAGGCTTTGTGCTTGTGATATCCCAGAGAGTGCAGAATATGGCGATGCTGCTTGTGGCCGGAATCATGGTCAGCTATATATGTTCAGCCGTCACGGATTTCCTGATCACATTTGCGGATGATGCCTCTATAGTCAATCTTCATAACTGGTCTATGGGAAGCTTCTCGGCTGCCAGCTGGGGTGACTGCCGGACGGCAGCGCTCATATGCATCATAGGATTCATCTGCGCATGGATGCTCTCCAAGCCTATAGAGGCCTACGGACTGGGAGAGGGATACGCCCAAAGCCTCGGAATAAATATCAAGGCATTCAGGGTTGCGCTGATAGTTCTCAGCAGCATGCTTTCCGCGTGCGTGACCGCATTTGCAGGACCGATCTCATTTGTGGGGATAGCAGTTCCGCATATCACAAAGTCGCTGTTAAAGACATCAAAGCCTATATATGTCATCCCCGCGTCGTATCTGTGCGGGGCGGTGTTCTGCATGTTTTGCGATCTTATCGCAAGGACAGCATTTTCACCGAAGGAGATGGCCATAAGCACGGTTACCTCTATATTCGGAGCGCCGGTGGTGATCTATATGATGATAAAGAAAAAATCCGCGGGCAGATGATGCGGCAAAGGGGAATGCAGGATGTACTACTTTAATACACAGAATCTCGCGGTCGGATACAACGGCAAAGTATTGATAAAGGATATAAATGTGGGCATAGAAAAGGGCAGCATCATGACCCTCATAGGCCCGAACGGCGCAGGAAAGTCCACCATTCTCAAGACCATCACCAGACAGCTTGAGAGAATAGACGGCAGCGTGCGTATAGGTGACAATGATGTATGGTCGTGGAATCTGAAGGAGATGGCCAGATCCATGGCGGTTGTTCTGACGGATCGTATACAGCCTGAGCTGATGACATGCGAGGAGATAGTTGCGATGGGGCGCTATCCGTATACGAATTCCATAGGGAGGCTTACAGCGCATGACGCGGATGTGGTAAATGCCGCTCTCAGGCGGGTTCACGCGCTGGAGCTGGCAGATCATGATTTCATGACCCTTTCTGACGGTCAGCGCCAGCGGATCATGCTGGCGCGTGCTATAGCGCAGGAGCCTGATGTGATAGTGCTGGACGAGCCGACATCATATCTGGATATCAGATACAAGATAGAGCTTCTGGATATACTTCGTGATATGGCTCACAGCGAGGGCATCACGGTAATCATGACATTGCATGAGATAGATCTGGCCACGAAGATATCCGACTATCTTCTGTGCATAAAGGGCGAGAAGATAGCTGCGTTCGGCTCTCCCGAGGAGATACTCACTGGAGATACCATCGACAGACTGTACGAGATAGAGCACGGATCCTATGACATATTGTTCGGAAGCGTGGAGCTGGGCAGGACAACAGGAAAGCCGAGGGCATTTGTCATAGGGGGCAATGGCTATGGAGCCAATTCGTACCGCAGTCTGCAAAAGCACCAGATTCCTTTTGCAGCGGGTATATTGTTTGAAAATGATACAGACTGGCGCATCGCTACGGCACTGAGCAATCATGTGATCAGCGGACCGGCCTTTGAGCCGCTGAGCGAGGAGCTGTTTGATAAGGCCGCTGGTCTGATGCTGGAATGTGAGTATGTGATTGATACCGGATGCCCTGTAGGCACGCTCAATGCAATGAACGGAAGGCTTCTGGAGCTGGCTGAGAAAAAGGGTATGGATGTAAGAAGGGGATGCTGAGAGCCGTCTTAGCAGGCACGATGAGTTAAAGGCGCACTAACGCCACTGCTCAAGCAGATACTGCATCCATCCGTATATATCCATCGAGTATGTCTTCTGAAGATTGTCACGGGTGAAGACATCGGCTGCAGCTCCCTGAGCTATGACCCTGCCGCGGTCGAGAAGCAGAGCATGTGTTCCGAAGGCTTTGGCAAGCGAAAGGTCATGAACCACGGAGATCACCGCACGGCCGGGCTGTCTGAGCCAGTCGCCGACGAGCTCGAATATCTGGCGCTGATACAGCGGATCCAGATGATTCGTGGGCTCGTCGAGTATCAGAATCTGCGGATCCTGGGCAAAGAGCTGTGCGAGAAAGGTTCGCTGAAGCTCGCCGCCGGAAAGCTGAAGCACGGAGCGGTTCCGGTAGTCCGTCAGTCCTGTCATTTCAAGCGCCCTGTTCACCATATCGGAGCCGTGTATATCAGCCTTTGAGAGTATACCGCCGGAGTATGCATATCTTCCGAGACGCACTATTTCCTCTACTGTAAATGAATATCCCACGGAGTGCTTTTGAGAGAGCACCCCGACGAGACGGGCCGTCTCGGACGGTCTGTAGCTTTTTATGTCTCTGTCCATGAGCCTGATCGTACCCGTATAGGCGGCAGACTGCATGATTGCGCTTACAATGGTTGATTTGCCCGCACCATTTGGCCCCACGAGCATGAGCCATTCTCCGTCATGCAGATCAAAAGTGACATCCTCTGCTGCTGTGAAGTCACCATAGCATACTCCAAGCCCGCGAACCTCAAGCAGCTTGCTCATAGCTTCCCCTTTCTCATACGATAGTAAATGCTCATGAAAAGCAGTGCTCCGACGAAAGATGTGACAACGCCGATGGGCAGCTCAAGAGGCTTTAAAAGTATACGCGCCGCGAGATCCGCAAGCATCAGAAATATTGCGCCTGCAAACATGGACGCAGGAAGAAGTCTGATATGATTGGGACCGGTGACGGCTCTGGTCATATGCGGGACTACAAGTCCGACAAATCCTATGGTGCCGCCGATGGAGACGCATACTCCGATCAGACAGGCAGTGCAGATAAGCACGAGAAGTCTGATGCGGTTTACATCCACGCCTATGCTGCGCGCATTGTCTTCGCCGATGGCCATGGCATTGAGCTCACGCGAACGGATGCATACGGCGGCGCCGCAGACTGAAAGTGAAAAAGAAAGGAGAGCTGCCTGCTCCATGGTGACGGAGGACAGCGATCCCATGGTCCAAAATGTGATGGTCTTGACATCTCTGTCGGAGGCCATGGCAAGGATCAGCGAGATGCAGCTGCTCATGAGCATGGAGTAGACTGTGCCTATGAGTATGATGGTATTGGTTGAAAGGGAGTGATCCATGCTCCATGCAAGAGAGAGTATGATGATAAGCGAGATAAATGCAGCGGCTATGGCGCATACAGTCGTTCCCGCCAGAGGAAGACCCGGAAAGCTGATGCCAAGAGCTATGGCGAGCACGGCGCCGAGCGAGGCGCCTGAGGAGACTCCGAGAGTGGAGCCGTCGGCAAGCGGGTTTTTCAAAAGGCCCTGCATCGCCGCTCCGCACAATGAAAGTGACGCGCCTGTCAGAGCCACGCAGATGATCCTCGGAAGACGAACAGAGAGGATGATGGATTGCGTCCTGACGCTTGCCGTGACAGCAGATCCGGTCAGCTTCTCATAGAAGAGCCTCAGCGTCTCCGTGAGCGAGACATCGACGCTTCCTATGCACAGGCACATTAAAAAGACAGCCGCAGTCAGCACTGCTGCAAGCAGATAGACTGCGGGACTGTAGCCTTCTCCTGATGAGCAGGCACTATGTGCAGGCTCGGAGTTCGGAGAGTTTTTTTGGGAAACAGAAGACATAATATGACCTCACCTGCCTGTATATACGAGATCATAGAGAGCCTGAGCGGCATCCACAAGCCGCGGTGCAGGTCGGGAGAACTCATTGTCCGGCACATTGAGTATGGCCTTGTTTCTGACAGCTGTGATGCTCTGCCAGGCCGGACGGGACATGATCTCCTCGACAGGAGTCTGCGAGCTTTCAGAACTCATGCCTCCTATGGTGACTATATAATCGGGATTTCTTTCTATAACCTGCTCCTCCGATACCTTATTCCAGCCGTCGGTGTCACTGAAGATGTTTTTTAGCCCTAAAAGCTCTGCGATCTCGTTCATGAACGTACCGGTGCCGGCGGTATACAGCCCCTGAGCCGGAGGAGTAACCTCAAAGTACACTGTCTTTATCCTGCCATCGGCTTTGGCTTTTGCATCGGAGCTCATCCGGGAGAAGCTCTCCTGCATATCAGAGCACAGCTTATCAGCTTCAGACTGATGCCCCGTAAGCCTTCCGAGGAGCTCTATGGCGGTATATACCCCTTCTATATCCTGAGCATCGGAGACAACAACCTTGATGCCGGCGTCCTCAAGCATGCGTATCTGCTCCTGGGTCTGCGCCATGGTGCTCATGACGAGCACCTGAGGCTCGAGATTGATGATCTCCTCTATATTGGTTTCAGAGCCGGACGCAACTGCCGGAATATCAAGAACCTGCTGCGGATAATCACAGTATCTTCCGCGTCCTACGATCAGATCGCCCGCGCCTATGGCATACAGTATCTCACAGTCTGACGGAGTCAGCGCCACGATCCTCGTTACGGCCTCATCAAGGATGATCTCGCGACCTGTCATATCGGTGACTGATATAAAGGCAGAGGCCTGAGCCGTGCTTTCCTGCGCTGCAGGTGTTGATGCTGCGGATGTCGGCGTTACTGCTGATTCTGAAGATGCTGCCGGTGCTGCCGGTGCTGCCGGTGCTGAAGATGCTGCCGGCGCTGTTGATGCGGAGCCGGAGCATGCCGTAAGAGAGGCAGAGAGTATGAGCGCGAGGGCGCATGCCGCAAGCGATGAGGGCATCTTCCCGATGCCTTTCAAAAATGAACGGATGATCATAAAATACCTTCTTTTCTGTCATTGAATCGGTTCTGATTCGGGTGCGCACAAACCTCCGGATACTCGGACTGTTTCGTGCTTCGCACTCCCACTGTAACCGACCTTTATAATAAATCGCAGCGGCGCTTTTCGCAAGCAAAGTGCATGGCGGGAGCCCTAAACTCGAGGTGTTCATTTTCCCGGATATGGTTTAGCGGGCAATGATAAAACGGGCGCACAGATATGAAATCCGGGGAATCCATGCGGCTTAAGATACGCTTACGGCTTTCTTAGAGCACTTGAACGGTATATCAGATGTGTTAGAATCAGGGCAAATCGAGGCAAAATGCAGCAATAGAGAATGGTCGGGTTTGCAATAGCCGGATTCACATAAAAACATAGTATACGGAGGATATATCATGAAAAAGATCGGATGGATCGCAGCACTGGCATGCGCGGCATCATTATTTGCAGGAACAGCATATGCGGCAGGAACGATGTCGCAGACCGCAGGGGAGAATCTGCAGTATGCCGTGGCAGATGTGAGCACTGTTGCAGACAGCAGGCCAAGCGGATGCACAGACAGCAGACGCTTCGATATGGATCATTATGATGAGAATGATGATACATTGAGAACCATAAGCGTTTCGGCTTCAAAGAGCATAAAGGTAGTTCCGGATATGGCGCAGTTCGCATTCGGAGTGACGAATACGGATAAGGATGCAACAAAGGCGCAGAAGGCCAATACCAAGGCAGTCAATGATGTGATTGATACGCTCAAGAAGTTTGGCGTGAGCGAAAAGAGCATCACCACATCGGGCTACAGCATGTATCCGCAGTATGACTACAGCGGGGACACGCGGAAGCTGACCGGATACGAGGTTCGTACCACATTGACCGTCAATGACCAGACGGTGGAGGATGCGGGAACCATCATCACGAAATGTGTTGAGGCGGGAATAAATGATATAGATTATATAAACTTCCTGTGCACCGACTATGACGATGTATACCTTGAGGCTCTCGCAGAGGCGACAAAAACCGCATATGACAAGGCTGATGTCATAGCCAAGGCCTCGGGAATGCGTATTGCAAATGTGGTATCAGTCTCAGAGGGATATCAGGACACATCGGCAAGCTACAGGAGCAGCAGCGCAATGACGGCCAATCTGGCGGAGGGAACGGCGGATCTGTCGGTTATGGCGGGAGAGACTGAGATCACTGCCAATGTGACAGCTATATACGAGATGAAGTAAGCACTATATGATTCTTGTGAAACTCCAGCAAACCGTCATCGCGCATCTTTCCCAGCTCGGCCGACAGACCGCTTCGCTCTACGGCGAGATAGTCGGCCAGCTGCTGTCTTGAGTAGGGTATGTCGAACTCATATCGTCCAAGGCGTCTTGCTTCAGCGGAAAAATACGACATGAGCTTAGCCCTGGTGGTGCGCTGACTCATGTGTATGAGCTTTTCACTCGACTGGAGATTCTTCTCGGCGAGCTCTCCGAGAAGGTTGCGTATGACATGGCTGTGATGCTCACAGGCCGAAGTGCACAGGGTCAATATGCGCTTTATGTTCAGGATGGCGACAGTGACAGGGGTTTCCGCGATGACGCTGACATCAAGTACGGATCCGGGAGTACATGCAAACGCTGCGCCATATGTCTGGGAAGGACCGACCTTTGATATGATATTCCGGTTGCCCCATACATCATCGCGCACGATAAGCACGCTTCCTTCGAGTACGAGTCCGATTGAGCCGGTGGTATCACCGGCTCTCAGCAGAAAGGCTTCCTTCGGGAAGCTTTCTTTTTTTGCATCAAGGCATGAAAGCATAGCGCCCAGCTCTTCTTCGGATATGCCGCAGAAGAGTCTTGATGAGCGCATGACAGAGAAATATTTATTCATAAAACCACCTTTTTGTTGAAATTTCAACAGACTTATAAAATCCCGGATATTATAATACAGATCAGAGAGATTTGGGAGGACTCATACCATGAAGAGAAGAATCATAGAAATTGATCAGGATAAATGCAACGGATGCGGAGCCTGTGCCGATGCCTGTCACGAAGGCGCCATAGCCATGGTTGACGGAAAAGCGAAGCTGATGAGGGATGATTACTGCGACGGTCTGGGAGATTGTCTGCCGAACTGCCCGACCGGAGCCATCTCATTTGTGGAGAGAGAGGCTGCCGCCTATGATGAGCAGGCTGTGCTGGCAGGTAAGCAGGAAAAGCTTCAGGCTAAGATGCAGGCTAAAATGCAGGAAATGATGAAAAACGGCGGTATGTCGCTTTCCGGAGGATGTCCGGGAACCCGTGCCAGAGCTATGAATCATGATCAGGATGCGGCAGAAAGCAAAGCCTCGGGCACAGCGCCGGTATATATGGCAGGAGAGCCCGTCAGCCGGCTGGCACAGTGGCCTGTGCAGATAAAGCTGGTGCCTGTGAGCGCGCCGTTTTATTCCGGAGCGAAGCTGCTGATAGCGGCGGACTGCACGGCCTATGCCTATGCCGCATTTCATGAGCGCTTCATGAAGGGGTATGTCACTGTGATAGGATGTCCGAAGCTGGACAGCGTAGACTACAGCGAGAAGCTGTCTCAGATCATAGCGGGCAATGACATAAAGAGCGTGACGATACTCCGTATGGAGGTTCCGTGCTGCGGAGGACTCGAAAACGCGGCCAAAACAGCACTTCAAAACAGCGGGAAGTTTATTCCGTGGCAGGTGGTTACTATATCCACGGACGGAAAGATCTTAGACTAAGACGAGGAGGGTTTATGGACAACAAGATGTTTTGCTTTCAGTGTGAGCAGACGGCAGGCTGCACCGGCTGCACGGGAAATGCAGGTGTATGCGGAAAGACAGCCGGGACTGCGGCTCTTCAGGATGAGCTGACAGGCGCACTCATAGGACTTGCAAGAAGCACGGACAATGATACCGAGCATGATCCGAAGGTTGCGCGGACATTGATCGAGGGGCTTTTCACCACAGTCACCAATGTAAATTTTGATGATAATGTGCTGAAGGAGATGATAGACAGAGTCCATGCTGTCAAAGCAGGGCTGGTTCCCAACTGCGCAAGCTGTGCTTCAAGCTGCGGAAGAACCGACGACTATGATATGAAGCTGGTATGGGAAGCAGACGAGGATATAAGAAGTCTCAAATCGCTTATACTCTTCGGCATCCGCGGTATGGCAGCGTATGCATATCACGGGATGGTGCTGGGATACGCAAGCGATGAGGTAAATGCCTTTATAGGCAAGGCACTCAGAGCTGTCGGTGAGGACTGGGGCATGGACAAACTCCTGCCTGTAGTCATGGAAGTCGGAGAGAAGAACCTGAAGTGTATGGAGCTTCTTGACAGAGCCAATACAGAGACATACGGAACACCGGAGCCTGTCAGCGTTCCGCTGACGGTGGAGAAGGGCCCGTTTATCGTCATCACTGGTCATGACCTTCACGATCTCAAGCTTCTTCTCGAGCAGACAGAGGGCAAGGGAATCAATATCTATACCCATGGGGAGATGCTTCCGGCGCATGCGTATCCGCTGCTGAAGAAATATCCTCATCTCAAGGGCAATTTCGGTACAGCATGGCAGAATCAGCAGAAGGAATTCGCAGACATACCCGCCCCGATACTGTATACCACAAACTGCCTCATGCCTCCGAAGGGAAGCTACAGCGACAGAGTGTTCACCACGGCTCTTGTAGCTTACCCTGAGATGGTTCATATAGGGGAAGACAAGGATTTCACGCCGGTTATAAACAAGGCGCTCGAGCTGGGAGGATATGCTGAGGACAGAGCATTCACCGGAATAAACGGAGGAAGCACTGTCATGACCGGCTTTGCCCGCGGAACAGTTCTCGGAGTGGCCGACAAGGTGGTTGATGCCGTAAAGAGCGGAGCCATAAAGCACTTCTTCCTGGTAGGAGGATGCGACGGAGCCAGAGCGGGAAGAAATTACTATACGGAATTTGTGAAGCAGACCCCGTCTGACACAGTGGTTCTCACGCTGGCCTGCGGAAAGTACCGGTTCAATGATCTTGATCTGGGAACCATAGGAGGACTTCCGAGGCTTATGGATGTAGGGCAGTGCAACGACGCTTACAGCGCTATCCAGATAGCAGTCGCTCTCGCAGCCGCATTTGACTGCGAAGTCAACGATCTGCCTTTGTCCATGGTACTTTCATGGTATGAGCAGAAGGCTGTATGCATACTGCTGACGCTCCTGTATCTTGGAATCAGAAATATCAAGCTGGGACCGACACTTCCCGCGTTTATATCACCGAATGTGCTGCAGTATCTGGTTGACAACTTCGGCATAGCGCCGATCACGACTCCGGAGGAGGATCTGAAGCAATTGCTCGGATAAGAAAAGACGACGGACAGATAAGCAGGTTCCGTGATAATGAAAGGCCGCATGCCGGTGGATGTAAATTCGCCGGATATGCGGCCTTTTAGCCATCTATTTTCAGAATTGCGGTTCAAAAACGGCGGATTTGTTATATAATCAAGAGGACTTTAATAAAGAAGCGAGGACATGTATATTGCAGAATCTGATACTTCTTGCGGGTGTTGTGCTGATCGCGTGTGCGCTGTTTCAGAAGCTGTTTGCAAAGACCAGTGTGCCGGGTCTGTTTTTGTTTATCATATTGGGTATGCTGTTCGGAACGGACGGGCTTTTAAAGATTCCGTTTGACAACTATACGCTGGCGGGCGACATCTGTACGGTGGCGCTTGTTTTTATAATGTACTACGGAGGCCTGGGCACCAATATACGCGCTGCAAAGCCTGTGCTCGGCAGAGCATTGATACTTTCATGCCTGGGAAGCTTTCTGACGGCCGGCTTCGTGGGTCTGTTTGCAGTGTATGCGCTGGGATATGAGCCTCTGGAGGGGCTTCTGCTTGGAAGCGTCATATGCTCGACGGACGCAGCATCGGTTTTTGCCATACTCCGTTCCCGGAAGATGAACCTGAAATATCATACGGCATCGCTTCTTGAGGTCGAGAGCGGCTCGAACGATCCGTTTTCCTATATGCTGACGGTCATAGTGATGACGATGCTGGATGGAGGAAGCATGAGCGCCTCAAAGGTGGCTATCATGCTTGTGCTTCAGATAGCGGTTGGCATAGCGGCAGGCGCGGTGCTGGCATTGGTGCTGACAAAGGCGCTTCCGAGGCTCAGACTGAAGGATTCGCTGCTGACGGAAGCATTGATACTCGGAGCCGGAATGCTGACATATGCTCTTGCGGTGGAAATGTCCGGCAACGGATATCTGGCCGTATATCTGGCAGGCATCATCATAGGAAACAGCCGCATACCGGAGAAGCTTGAAAGCCTGAGATTCTTCGACAGCCTCACAGGTCTCATGCAGATGCTTCTGTTCTTCATGCTGGGACTTCTGGCATATCCGTCAAGGCTTCCCGGTGTTGCCGCTCCTGCGCTTCTTACGGCACTGTTTCTGACATTTGTCGCCAGACCGGCCGCAGTATTTATGCTGATGGGACCGCTGCACTGCAGGCTGCGGCAGATTCTCTTCGTATCCTTTGCCGGGATGAGGGGCGCAGCGTCCATAGCATTTGCCATCATGGCCATATCAAGTCCGGTTTCCTACGATCTGTTTCATATAGTGTTCTTTATCGTGCTTTTCTCAATACTTGTGCAGGGATCCCTGATACCGCCTGTAGCCAGAAGGCTGGATATGATAGATGATTCCTCGGATGTCATGGCGACATTCAACGACTATATGCATGAGATGCCGGTGCAGTTTGTGCGCTTCATCATGAAAAAGAACCATCCGTGGGTCGGCAAAAGCATAGCACAGGTTACATTTCCCCCGGGCTCCATACTGGTGGCTATACAGCGCCGGGGAGAGCAGATCATTCCGGGAGGATCCACCGTGCTTGAGGAGGGCGACGAGCTCATCATGTGCGGCCTGGAGGGCGGAGAGGTCGAAAGCAGCGGTCTGTATGAGATCCATCTGCATGAATATGATGCATGGGCCGGAAAGCGACTGTATGAGCTTTCACTCAAAAATGAGCTCATAGTGCTGATCAGACGGGGCGAGGAGACAAAGATACCATCAGGCAATACCATGCTTATTGCGGGCGATGATCTGTATGTGCTGAGAAGACACAGTGCGTAAATGAAACACGGACAGTCATCCGGCTGATATCCGAAAGAACCGCCCGTGTTCCGATTGTATGCCTGATATGCCGCGGAGGATGCGTCAGGTCATGCGCGTCCCCGCAGGGATGGCTGTCAGCCTGCAGACTCAGGAAGATCCGGAGTGAAGGTCATGATGTCCTCCACTCTGCATTTGAGAATATTACAGAGCTTGTTGACTGTTCCGGTGCTGATATTTGCATTGGCGCGCATGCGTGAAAGCTGCCCTGCGCTGATGCGATGAGTGTTGATCAAGGCATACTGAGTGATCTTTTTCTGCTTGAGAGTTTCCCAGAGTACGTCGTAATTAATCATTCGTTCACATCCTGTTCGTGAGTTATTTTGGATTGTTTTCGCTCAATCTGAATTTAATGTATCATATATGCATCAATATGCAAGATAGCAGTTAGCGGCTAGTTGGCAGCAACGGCAGCGGTTGACATACCCGGGGATTTATAGTAAACCGAAATCGCCGGGACCTCGGCAAAGGCAGCATTTGAGCAAGATAAATGATGCGGCATATGCCGTATATGAAAACGGAGGAATATCAATCATGGAAGAAAACAAAGTAAACACCGGGGCAGGAGTTCCCCTGAACAATCCTATAGAGCAGAAGGTCACAAAGGACATGCTGATAGGTGAGATCGTCACCAGATACCCCAAGGCTGTAGAGCCGCTGATGCAGATAGGGATGCATTGCCTCGGATGCCCGGCCTCGCAGGCTGAATCGCTGGAGGAGGCTGCTACGGTACACGGGCTGGATCCGGAGCTTGTATGTAATTTTGTAAATATGGTTCTGATGAAGAATCAAGAGGTGCATTGACAGATGAATGATTCGGTAAGAGAGGAATGCCTCAACCATCTGAAGGAGGAGTTTGAAAAGGCCCAGATGGAATGCGAGATCAGACATGCAAACGTGTCCGGTATGGAGCTGAAGATCCTGACGGTGAAGCTGGAGGAGTTCGGAACCGGAGCGGACGATGCGGCAGGAGAATTTCTGTTCTTCCCGAGCCCGAACGGAGCTGCGGATACGGAGTATTTCATGTCGGTGTTTACGCTTACGGATTCCATAGTTCCGATACGCGTGCCTACCCTCGCGGAGTATATATGCAGGATCAACAGTGTGACGCAGATGGGAGCATTTGTCCTGAGTCTTGACAAAACGCTGCTGATGTACCGCATGGAGACTCCGCTCATCGGGCTTAGCGTTGATCAGATGAAGATCATGACAGAGTCGCTTGCAGTACATGCATTGCAGTCTGCGGAGGATTTTGCGGGAGAGCTTGTCAGATATGCAGAAGGAATAGAGGACGAGACGATCCTCTCGGAGCTGCTGGAGCAGCAATGATGCTTACGCAAAGCGATGGGCCGGGTTTCGAGTTTGCATTTGATGGCCGACGGCAGCCTGCATTACAGATATACCGACTGATACAGAAAGAGGACGATTATGCCTAGAGCGCAGAGACAACTTCAAAATACAGATGAGCTGAAGCAAGCAAGAAGTAAGGTCAGCAGTATCGCGGGATATTATACAAGCTATAAAAAGAAAGCCAATGAAGGGTACGGAGGATCTGTATCCATCAGAGGGGTGACGGTAGGCCAGGCACGCGCCAACGACTACATACGCGCTCATAAGGATGATATCTGGAAATACAGAACAGCCTTTGCGGCTCAGTTCGATGCAGAGCATCCAGATGTAAGAAATATCGGTTTGAATGCGCGTCCGGCGCAGGGAGCTGAAGAACAGGATGAAAACGAACAGTCCAGAACGCATTCGGAGGAAGGAGATCTCTCGATGCGCTCCGGCTCTTCGAATACAGAAAACAGTGTCATAGGTGAGCAGAACGGCAGTATCCCGGGAGTGGATGCACCTCGGCAGTCTCTCGGACCGAATGCTCTGAATGGGAACGAAGATGAAAATAATGCACCCGCTCGTGAGGGTGCGCTCCCGGAGGGTGTGGTAAAGGAAATCGCCAACCTTGAACGCATAGAGGCATATGATCTGAACAGATTCTTTCTGGGAGATACGAGGAGCATGATCCAGGATTACTTTGCTATCACAAGGCGAGGCGGAGCGGGTGACGAGAATCTTGCAGAGCTCGATACAAAGCAGTCAAACAGAGGTGTTCTTTCGGACAAGCTTGATAAGGCTGACGGACGTAAAAGCGCCGCAGGAGATGATCCGATGAACAGCAACCTGACTCCGGGACAGGAGGAAGGACTTTCTAAAATCGCCAAATTCCTGTATCAGAACTGCGCCAGAAGAAAACGCAACAAGATCACGC
>CAVIJY010000021.1:0-27336 GCA_963643215.1 Lachnospiraceae bacterium
TCATATATGGTCTTGCCGCAGGTCTGATACAGACTGCTGCCTATCTCGGTTCCGTCTGCCATGCAGTACAGCCCCTTGCCTTCCTTTGCTATCGACTGCTCATAGGAGCTTACAGAATCCGACTGTCCCTGCTTGTATCCCTGATCATATCTGTTTGTGACATAGTAAAAATCGATGCCGCTGTCCACGCACTTATTAACAAACTCAACCGCTCCGGGAAGAGCCGTGCAGGAATCGCTCATGACAAATCTCGCAAAGGCCGCATTGTTGACATCGCCGTCATTGCCCACGATGTCCGCGGTATAGTTCGCTCCGTCCACGAGAGTATCATCAACATCGCTGACTATGGCTACCCGCACACCGTTATGGAGCATACGCTTACTTCCGTCCGGAGCGTCTTCCATGATCCACTCGGTGTTGTCTGCATCCTCGCACATAGCCACCATCTCATCTACATATTTTCCGGCGATTGCATAGCCCTGCATCATAAGCCCCTGACTCTCTGCCGAAAGCTGCCATGCAAGGCCGCTGCCAAGAAAATCATATGCCGGGTTCGGAGATATCGCGACATCCTCGCTGTCGGCTGATGATGTCTGTGTCTGCTGCTCGATGGTGCTTACGCTGCTTGCGCCTGCCCGTTTGCCGCTGTCATATGCGAATACGAGCGATCCGCTGATAGCTGCCACAGCCAGCACGGCAGCCGCCGTGTTTTTCATCCTGTTCTTATTCATGTCTGTGCCTTTCTTGTATAATTGTTGTGCAGAGAGATTATAACTCATCAAGTCAAGACTCCCAATAAGTTTTGATGTTGCGGCAGATTTATTTCGGCTGAGCTTCAGGCATGTGTATGGAAGTTGCGACTGCAAATTGATACAATGATGCCGTGTAAATGAATTTAAGCGTCAGGGCTTGGGAGCCGTCCCGGGCATTATGGAGAGAAGGGGCGGAGCGACAGACGGGGACGGAGATGTTATGAACAAAAAAGAGCTGAGAGCGATACTGAGAGAGAGGTCAGCAGGTCTGCCGGAGGAGTATATCGAAAGCGCGGGCAGTGCGATAGCCGCGAATGTGGAGAGCAGTAAGCTGTATGAGGACGCCGACAGAATATTTATATATGTGAGTATGCCGCGCGAGCCGGGGACAGACGGGATCATAGAGGACGCGCTGTGTAAGGGCAAGAAAGTATATGTGCCGCGCTGCATCAAGGGACCGGAGCATCTGATGGAGGGTGTGCGGATCACCTCGCTTGACGATCTGGAAGCGGGCAGCTACGGGATACGCGAGCCGCGCAGATGTGAGGGCGGTACAGGAGACGGTGCATCCGGGGAGATATGCAGACCCGAGGATCTTGAACTGGCGATTGTGCCGTGCGTATCTGCATGGACTGACGGACGCAGGCTGGGTCACGGCGCGGGATATTACGATCGGTTTTTGGCGCATTGCAGCTGCCCCAAGCTGATTCTGTGCTTTGAGAGGATGCTGGATGAGCGCATAGAGATGGATGAGCATGATATCTATATGGATGTTGTGGTTACAGAGGGCGGCATGCATTATACCGAGTGCCCGCCGGAGGCAGGATCAAACAGCTGCGAAGTGCTCGAATCCAGCGGTTCTTACACTCACATCTCAAAGAAGACGGAGCCATTGAAGCTGCTTGCAGGCTTCAGAAGCACAGAGGATATCATCACTATACAGAGCAGAAACAGAAAAGAAGGAATGTACAGTGCATATGAGGCTGTATCAGATCTTTATCTGGCAATGTTCCGCATTAACATAGAAAAGAACACATATTTTTCCATCAAGACAACAGAGGCTGTACTAAAACATACCATACCGGGAAGCGACAGATATGATGAAAACCTGAGAGCGATTATTACAGCGCTGGCTGATGAAGAGAGTTTAGCTTCTGCGCTGGACTTCCTTGATCTGAATACCATCGAGGAAAGAATGCGGGGAAAGAAGCATATATTCACCTATTTCAACGGCAAGATTGCGGGACTTTGCAAGCTGCATCTTATAAAAGAAGATTCGGGTGCCGATGAAAACCCGGGCCATGTGATCCTCGCAGTAGAGGTGTTGGAAGAGGTTGCAAAGAGTTATAAAGAGCTTGATGAGATGCACGAGATCTTCGCTGCATCAAAAATGGGGACATGGAGCATCTATCTGATTGACGGAGAGAATCCCAGGATGGAAGCAGACGACCTGATGCAGGAGCTTCTGGGAGTGGCAGGCAAAAAACTGACTCAGGAAGAAACCTACGATGCATGGTTTTCCAATGTCACTCCGGAAGCGCGGCAGTCGGTTCTGCACAGTGTTGAAAAAATGAAAAAGGAAGGGCGGGATGAAAATACATACCTCTGGAAACATCCCGTTCGGGGAGAGAGATATGTGCGCTGCGGAGGTACTGCAAAGCCGGTGAAGGGCGGATTCGTGCTTCGGGGATATCACTACGATGTGGATGAAGCAGTGCGTGAACAGAAGAAAAAGGATAAGGCACTGGCAGAGCAGGTTGCAATCATAGACACATTGGCAAGAAATTTCAAAAATGTATTTGTTGCAAACCTGAACAGCGGTACTGCGAGAGTTGTACGGCTTGCAGAAGACTATGATGTCAAAGCTGTCAGGAGTGTCATGGAAAAGGAATTCCCTTATGAGCCTGTTATAAAGCAATGGATAAGGGAAAATGTATATCAGAATGATAAGAAGAAGGTAGAGGAGTCCTTTTCTTTCGAGAACCTCCGCAAGGTGTTTTCGAAGCAGGATGAATTCAGCGGCACTTATCGCAGCGCAGAAGGCGGAAAGCTGCATCATTATCAGTTTGATTTCAGAAAAGCGGATGACAGCGGAAATGTCGTGGCCGGTTTTCAGGTCATTGACGCGATTGTTGAAGAGCATGAGCAGCAGGCAAAGCGGGAAAAGGAGCTGGAGGATGCGCGTCTGCGCGGAGAAAGAGAACACGCAGCGGTTGTGAATTCGCTTTCGACGATATACTCGACGATTTTCAGTGCTGATATAGATACCTGTCGGTATCAGATATTGACAAGTGTGCCCCTTATGGGGGAAGTAGCCAAGAGCAGCGGTAATTTTAATGATGTCAAGGACGAGATCATTGATTCATTTATTGCACCGGAATTCCGGGATTCCATGCGCGAATTTCTGGATCTCGGTACTCTTGCGGAGCGTTTGAAGGGTGTCAATACAATCACAACAGAATACAAAGCGCCCACCGGTCAGTGGATGCAGTCAAGATTTATCGTGAAGAGAAGGGACAAGGACGGAACGACAAAGGAAATTCTCTATGTAGCTCGTGATATCACAGAGGAGAAGCTGCATGATCTCAAGCAGCAGGAGGCGCTGACTCAGGCTCTGGCGGCGGCGCAGCAGGCCAACAAGGCCAAGACTACATTTTTGAACAGCATGTCCCATGATATCCGCACCCCGATGAATGCCATCGTCGGGTTTACCGCATTGGCACAGACACACATTGAGGATCAGGCGATGGTACAGGATTATCTTGGCAAGATCAGCACCTCCAGTACGCATCTGCTGAGCCTGATCAACGACATTCTGGATATGAGCCGCATTGAGAGCGGTACGGTGAGGCTTCAGGAGACGGATGTTCATATCCCGGATCTGCTGCATGATCTTCGTGTTATGATCCAGAGCCTTGTCAAGGCAAAGAATCAGAATCTTTTTATTGATACGCAGGATGTGGTGCATGAGGATGTGGTCACAGATAGGCTCCGGCTAAATCAGATTCTGCTCAATATAGTGGGAAATGCAATCAAATTCACACAGACCGACGGAGATATCATTATCAGGCTTGTTGAGAAGCCCTGCAGCTTAAAGAATTATGCAACCTATGAGTTCTCTGTGAAGGACAATGGTATCGGAATGTCAAAGGAATATCTCGGACATATATTTGAGACATTTACCAGAGAACGCAGTGCAACTGTCAGCGGTATTCAGGGAACCGGGCTTGGCATGGCAATCACCAAGAATATCGTGGATATGATGGGCGGCGATATCAAAGTCGAAAGTGAAGTGGGGAAAGGATCTGTGTTCACGGTTACGCTGAATATGCAGATCGGAAACGGATGGGTTGAGAGTGAACCCATTCCTGAACTGCTGGGCGCAAAGGCGTTGATCGTGGATGACAACATGGATACCTGCAGAAGTGTCAGCAAGATGCTTCGGGATATACAGATGCGTCCCGACTGGACTACATCCGGCAAGGAGGCCATCGTTCGTGCGCAGGATGCGGCGGAAATGATGGATGAATACAGGGTATATATCATTGACTATCTGATGCCGGATATGAACGGTATAGAGACGGTCCGCAGAATCAGAAAGATCATCAGCGCGGATATTCCGATTATAGTCCTGACAGCATATGACTGGTCAGATTTTGAGTCCGAGGCAAGACAGGCTGGGGTTACGGCATTTGTATCGAAACCGATCTTCATGTCGGAGCTCAGAAATGTGCTGACACAGCCGGCAGTCAAGGAGGGCATAGAAAATCTGAAAACAGAAAAAGAGAAGAAAAAGACATATGATTACAGCGGGAAGAGAGTGCTTCTGGCGGAAGATAATGAGCTGAATCGGGAGATAGCTACTGCGATTCTGGAAGAGGCAGGCATGAAGGTGGACAGTGTAAACGACGGAGATGTTGCGGTTTCTGCCATCAACGATGCTCCTGCAGATCAATATGATCTGATCTTTATGGACATTCAGATGCCTAAGATGGACGGATATACTGCCACCAGAGAGATACGAACATTGCCGGACAACCGGAAGGCCAACATTCCTATCATCGCCATGACGGCGAATGCCTTTGAGGAGGACAGGAGAAAATCCTATGAGTCAGGGATGAACGGTCATATCATAAAGCCGATCAGCATCGAGGAAATCGCAAAGGTGCTGGATGAGATTTTCGCTCAGAAATGATATGGACAAAAGCCCCATGGGAATCCGAATTGAGACCGGATTGTGGGAGTGCGAAGCACGAAACAATCCGAGGGAGGTTCGGGTGCACCCGAACCAGGATTTCTTCTGAAATAAAAGGGAGAATATCATGTCGTACAGATTTATATTCGGCGGAAGCCGCAGCGGAAAGACATACAGAGCATATACGCAGTGCATAGAGAAAGCGATGCACGGAGGGCACTATATAGTTCTGGTGCCGGAACAGGCTTCAACCGAGGCAGAAAAGGAGATAGTACGGCTTCATCCAGATCATGCGACGGACAATATAGAGGTGCTGAGCTTCAACCGTCTTGCATACAGAGTGTTTGAGGAGCTGAGCATACACAATCCTGAGGTCATCGATGATATCACAAAGGCGATGATTCTGAGGCGGGTTGCGGCGGATCATAAAAAGGAGCTGAAGATCTGGAGCAGAAGCTTTGAGAGAACAGGATTCGTTGACAATCTGAAGTCTATGATCTCCGAGCTGTATCAGTACGGCATAGCACCGCAGACGCTTTTAAGGCTGTGCGCAGACAGCGGTGAGAGAGACGATACAGGCGGAGCAGCAGACAGCTCAGAAAACGAACCGATACGGGGATCACTCAGGTACAAACTTCATGATCTGAGTCTTATCTATACGGCATTTGCGGAATTTATCAGGGACAGATACATAACACTTGAAGAGATCCCGGATGTTCTTGCAAAAAATATCTGCAAAAGCAGCATCATCAGAGACAGCGTGATAGTCCTTGACGGCTTTACAGGATTTACGCCGATTCAATACCGCATCATAGAAAATCTGCTGGTTTATGCGAAAGAGGTGACATTCACTGTCACATGGGGAGATGATGCTAGTCTTTTCAGGATGAGCACTGATATGAGAAAGCGGATCGATGAGCTGGCTGATAAGAACCAGATAAGGCATGAGACGGATGTGCTTATGAATCCCGCCGGAATCATCGATACAAACCCTGATATTGCATATCTGGAAGCTCACTTTCTCAGGTTCGATGAGGACGCGGAGCATACAGGAAAAAAAGGCAGGATAGAGCATGACGGTATAAGAATCATCAGAGCCGTGAATATGTCAGAGGAGGTCGAGGCAGTAGTATGTGACATAGAAAGGCTTGTAAGAAAAGAAAATGAAAGATATCGCCATATCGCTATCATATGCGGCGATATACAGGGCTATAGGGATATATTGTCAGTGGCTCTCACAAAGGCAGGCATGCCTTTCTATATAGATCAGAGCCTAAGCGCGCGGGACAACCCGCTGGCTGCCATGATAGCCGGAGCGCTGGGATGCATCAGCGATGACTACTCCTATGACCAGATGATGAGATACCTTAAGACAGGTCTGGTCACGGATGATGCATATATGATAAATGTGCTGGACAGCTATATGTATGTGACCGGAAGACGCGGATACAGGAGAATGTCACAGGAATGGACATATATGCCGAGGGAACTCAAGGGAGTGGAGCTTTCGGAAATCAACGCCTTCAAGGATGATATAATGTCTGATTTTGAATCTTTAAAGGGCATATATAGCGGCAGAACTGCATATGTAAGAGATGCCGTCTGCTGTATCAGAGATATACTCGCAAAGCGCGATGCAGCAGGAAAGCTTGAAGCAATATCGAAGAACTTTGAGCAGAGGGGAAATGCCGCAAAAGCCCGGGAATACGCAAAGGTATACGAGGAGGTTGAGAAGGTTCTATCGAGAACAGAGGATCTGATCGGTGATGACATGATGAGCAGCCGTGATCTTGCGGATGTGATTCAGGCCGGGATTGCGCAGATCAAAATCGGTATGATTCCGGGTGCGGCCGACACGATAGTTGTAGGAGACATAACCAGAACAAGGCTGGATGATATCCGGTATCTGTATGTAATCGGTATAAATGAAGGCGTGATACCCGGACGATCGACGGCGCCGGGAACCATAACAGACAGAGAAAGGGAGATACTTGGAGCGCATGGAGTGACTCTGTCGCCTACTGCCAGAGAGGATATCTATATACAGCGATATTATCTGTACAGGCTGTTTACAAAGCCGGCAGTACGGCTGACGCTTTCATGTGCGGGCATGGACGGGTCGGGCAGCGCTATGCGCGAGTCATACATTCTGGAGCATATCCGCTCGCTTTACGAGCAGATTCCGGAGATGCCGGCGAGTGAGTATATAGCAGCATACGATTCGGTTAAGGCCATGAATATAGCTGCAGATGTGCTGAGGGAGCGGCCCGAGGGAGGCAACGCACTCGTCGCATATCTGAGAAGCAGGCCGGAATACAGTGAGAGGCTGCAGGAGCTTGCGGCGGCGGCAGCATACAGATATGAGCCGGTCAGACTGGAGCCTGCGACAGCACTTGCGCTTTACGAAGGCGAGGTCAGCGGAAGCGTGACGAGATTTGAAAACTATGCAGGATGTCCGTTCATGCAGTTTGTTCAATACGGACTGGAGATACAGCAGCAGAAGAGATACTCAGTGCAGGCTGTTGATATAGGAAATCTGGTTCACAGTGCTCTCGAGAAGATATTTGCCGGGGCACAGAGAAGCGGAACGGATCTGTGTACATCAGAAAGCGCTCAGCTTGATGATATGACGGAAAAAGCTGTGCTTGATGCATGTATCGAAGATGAAACAGGGCGATATATTGACACTGAAAAAAACAAATATATCGTAGAAAGATTAAAAAAGACAGTAAGACTCAATCTGGATATGCTTATAATGCAGCTGCGGGAGGACGGATTCACGCCCCGGTATCTGGAGCTTAAGTTTGACCGCGACGGCGTTCGGGGAAAGATAGACCGGGTAGATACAAAGCGGCTGGAGGACGGACGGACGGCTGTGCGCGTCATAGACTACAAGACAGGAGATACAAAGTGGAATGTCACTCAGACAGTGCAGGGAAGAACCACACAGCTGCCGATCTATATGGATGCAGCGCTGAAGGAGCTGCAGACGGCTGAAGGAAGCATGAGTGATCCGGTGCCTGCCGGTATGCTTTATTATCATGTGGATGATCCGGTACTTGATGCGAAGGGAAAGGAAATATCAGATATACAAGAGGAGCTTTACAAAAAGGCCATGCCGGAGGGACTGATAAATGCAGAGATAGATATGCGGGGCGCCAAGGCAAGAGGCAACCGGGTTTCAACCTCTGCGATAGACAATCTGCTCAGATTTGTGAAAAACGGATATGAGCATACCAGAGACGAGATCCTAAGAGGTGAGGCCTCCGCGGCACCGCTCAAAGACGGACGGGCAGAGGGCGCGTGCACATATTGCGAATACAGCGCCATATGCGGATTTGACAGAAAGCTCCCGGGATACGGCTTCAGAACCGGACTGAAGATAGACGAGGTTCAGGCATGGAAGATGATCAATGAAGGCTCGCCGCAAGACGATGACGGTGCATCCGGTGAAGATGGGAGGGCATGACTGTGGCAAATACATGGACACAGCAGCAACAGCTGGCTATAGATCTGAGAGGACACAGGATACTGGTATCTGCAGCGGCGGGCAGCGGCAAGACAGCGGTTCTCACAGAGAGGATAGCGAAAAGACTGTGTGATATGAATGACCCAGTGGATGCGGATCAGCTTCTGGTGATGACATTTACCAGAGCGGCGGCTGCCGAGATGAAGGAGCGCATCAGAAGGCGCCTTGGGCAGATGCAGAGAGAGCCGGGTCTTAGTCCGGCTCAGACCAAAAGGCTGCGGGAGCAGGAGGCCATGCTGGACAGCGCGTATGTCACAACCATCGACAGCTTCTGCAGCCGGGTGGTTCGTGATCATCCGGATGAAGCGGGAGTGGATCCGTCATTTCGCGTGCTGGACAAAATAGAAAAAAAGCTGATTTGCCAGGATGTCATGGAGGAGATGCTTGAGGAATATTACGGAAAAGCGGATCCGGATTTTCTGAACTTTGTGGAGACCTATACGAAGGTAAAATCATCAGATCGTCTCGATGAGATGATAATGAGTGTCTATGAGGCTGCGCAGAACGCAGTGGATCCTGAGGCCTGGTATGCCGCGCAGACAGATGACGATATTCAAGGATACAGCGCTTACATGATGGATCAGGCGGCACTGCTGCTTGAAGCGGCCTGTGAGCAGGCGCAAAGGGCGCTGGACATATGCCTTGAGGAAGACGGCCCCGTAAAAAGCGAATCCGCGATACGGGAGGACATCGACAGAATAAAGGCCGCTATGGGCGCAGGAGATATAGACGAGCTCAGAAATCGGCTTTCGCTTATAGAATTTCCCCGTCTGAGCGGCGCAAGCAAGGGTGTTGACGCAGAAAAAAAGAAAAGACTCGCTGGTGTAAGAGGCGGGTACAAAGATATGCTCAGGGACAGTCTGATAAATCCGCTGTGTGATGAGCTGGCGGATGACTACAGAGGCATGGATGATAAGGCGAGAGTCTCGACAGGCGTGCTGGTGAGTCTTGCCCGGGACTTTGACAGCAGATATAAGTCAAAGAAGCGCGAAAAGAATGTGATGGAGTTCTCTGATATCGCGCATATGACATTAAAGCTTCTGAATATGGAGAACATCCGGCAGGAATACTGCGAGAGATTCAGGGAAATATATATCGACGAGTATCAGGATTCGAGTGACATACAGGAGGAGCTGAAAAATGCTATAGATACCGGCGAGGTATTTATGGTCGGAGATGTCAAGCAGGCCATCTACGGCTTCAGAAACGCCCGGCCGGAGCTTTTCATGGAAAAGTACGACAGCTTTGCCGGGGCCGAGAATACGGAATCGCCGGATATCAGGATAGATCTTTCTACAAACTTCAGGAGCCGCGCGACGGTTCTTGACGGAATAAACCGCATATTCAGAAAGATCATGATGCGGGAGCTGGGAGGTGTGCAGTACACGCGCGAAGCTGAGCTGAATCCCGGAGCCGCATTCCCCGAGCCGTCAGAAGGGCAGCGCACAGGCGGGAGGAATCAGCTGCTAATCGTGCTGGAAGATGCCGGAGACGATCAGGACGGATCAGACGCGCGATACAGGAGTGAGGAGGAGAGTGCGGACAAACCGCAGCTTGAGGCGCGCATGATAGCCGGGAAGATAAAGAGCCTCATGGACGAGTCAGAGGGCATGTCGGTGCAGGATAAGGACGGCTACCGCAGACTGCGCTACTCGGATATAGTCATACTGCTTCGCGACGGAAAGAATGCACAGACATACCAGAGAGTCCTCATGGACAGCGGGATACCGGCATATCTGGACAGCAAGAAGGGCTACTTTGACACACCTGAGATAAGGACGATGCTGGCAGCTCTCGGAGCCGTGAACAATCCGCTCCGGGATGTAGAGCTGACTGCATGGCTGTGCAGCCCGATGATAGGCATGACGCAGGAGGAGATAGCCCGCCTTATGGCGGTATATAAGAGACGGCGCAGAAAGGATACCCTCAGGTGTGTGAAGCGAGCGCTGGAGCTGGCGGGTGAGCTTCTTCCGGATGAAGGAGCTGGCGATGAGAGCTGTGAAGAGGCCGGAGAAAAGCGGGAGATGCAGCAGGACGCGCTCATGACGGAGTCGATCAGAACGAAGGCCGCACTGGCACTTGCCCGGCTTGCCGACTATGACGAGAGGTCAAGAAGCATGCCCATATCGGAGCTGATCTCATATATCTGCGCAGACACGGGATACTATGATTATGTATCGGCACTTCCCGGCGGCAATGTCCGCAGAGCCAATCTGGACAGGCTGATGGATATAGCGAGGAACTACTCCGGAACCGGCTATCAGGGGCTGTTCAATTTTGTGCGCTATGCTCAGGCCGTACAGACATATGATGAGGACATGGGTGAGGCCAATATTCTGGGAGAGCATGATGATATAGTGCGCATAATGACCATACACAAGTCCAAGGGTATGGAGTTTCCCGTGTGCATACTGGCAGAAGCGGGAAGACTGCTGAAGCCGAAAAGATGCGAAAATGTCATGATAGACCATGAGCTTGGCATCGGCTGTGCGTATATCGACCTCGATAAGCATGTAAGATACAGGACACTGAAACAGCTGGTGGTGCATCATAAGCTGAAGACCCAGCAGCTGGGGGAGGAGCTGCGGGTTCTGTATGTTGCGCTTACCAGAGCGAAGGAGCAGCTTATAATCACGGGAACATGCCGGGATGACGAAGAGAAGCTGAGAAAGCGCCGGAATGCCGAGGGTCTTACAGGAGTACTCAGTGCGAGCAGGTATCTGGACTGGCTGCTTATGGATCCGAAGGGATTTGATCTGGATGTTCAAACATACATGCCGTCGGAGCTGTCGGATGAGATGCAGCAGACGGCCGGAAAGCAGACGGTGGAGAACTGGCTGGACAGGCTTCGCATTACTCCCGAGACAGCAGCCGGATACGACAGTGTCTTTAACTTTGTGTATCCGTATCAGGCAGATACTGTACTGCACAACAAGATATCCATATCGGAGCTGAAACGGCTGGGACAGCATGAGGATGAGGAGCGGACATATGTGCCGGAATACGCCGCTTCGCACGAGAGCCGGACTGAACCGGGCGCGGGAGGAGCGGTAGGCGCGCATCGCGGGACGGTATATCATAAGGTGTTTGAGAGGCTTGATTTCTCGAAGGTTCACGACGCAGCATCGGCCGAAGAGTATTTGAATGAGCTGCTGTCTGATCCTGCAGAGCGGTGGGCTGTGAGCAGCAGGGATGTGCTGACATGGATCAACTCGGATCCGGGAAAGCAGGCCGCAAGGGCGGATGCCGAGGGAAGGTTTTATCGGGAGCGAGAATTTATCATGGGCCTCAGCGCGAGTGAGCTCGGCATAGCGGATTCTCAGGAGCCGGTGCTGGTGCAGGGCATCATAGATGCGTACATAGAGGATGAGGACGCCATAACGCTGATAGATTATAAGACGGATCGGGTGACCCGGGCAGAGCAGCTCAGGGAGCGGTATTTCATACAGCTGAAGTACTATGCGATAGCTCTGGAGAAGATGAAGCACAAGCCCGTGAGACGCAGAATCATCTGGTCAGTCGCGCTGGGAGAGGCTGTAGAACTCTGATCGGCTGTGGCCTGCATTTGGCCTCTGTTCGGCGCCCGGGATCCGAATTGAGATCGGATTGTGGGAGTGTGAAGTACGAAACAATCCGAGTAACCGGAGGCTCGGGTGCACCCGAATCATTATTTGTAATGTGAAAATGGAGGCCTTTGTGGTATCATGTCTCTGACTTATGCGAGTCGGAGGGATGCAGATGACCAGACATACATTGAGAGAGCATTGCTTTAAGGTGCTGTTCGCGACGGAGTTCTATCCGCCGGAGGAGGCGGAGGATCAGATCGAAAGCTATTTCGAACAGCCTGCGGAGGATGAAACTCTCGAAAACGGCAACATAGAGATATTGCACAAGGTGGAGCTCAGTGAAGAGGAGAGCGCGGAGGTTCGAAAGAGAACCGATGATATTCTGGAGCATCTGCCCGAGATAGACCGGCTGCTGAGTGAAGTAACACAGGGCTGGAGGCTGCAGCGCATCGGAAGAGTGGAGCTGGGGATACTTCGCCTTGCTGTATATGAGATAAGATTTGACGAGCATGTGCCGGACAAGGTTGCCATCAATGAGGCTGTAGAGCTGGCGAAGACATACGGCGGGGACGAGTCGCCTGCGTTTGTCAACGGCGTACTCGCCAAGCTTGTAGACTGATGGCGTCGGTATATACGGTCTCTCAGGTAAATGAGTATCTGAAAGGTGTATTTGCCCATGACCCGGCGCTTATACGGATCACGGTGCGCGGTGAGGTGAGCAACTGCAAATACCACGGCGCAGGGCATATTTATTTTACACTAAAGGATTCTACGGGAGAGACCATTTCGGCTGTCATGTTTGCGAGCAGGCGAGGCGGTCTTTCTTTTAAGCTTGAGAACGGACAGCAGGTGGATGCCACAGGAAGCGTGGAGGTATACGCAAAGAGCGGAACCTACAGCCTATATGCTGTCAGGATAGAGCACGCCGGGCGCGGAGAGCTGTATGAAAGGTTTCTGGCTCTTAAGGAGCGCCTTGAGGACATGGGGATCTTCGCTCCGGAATATAAGCGCCCGATTCCTAAGTACGCTCGCAGCGTCGGAATAGTTACGGCCTCAACGGGCGCTGCCATCAGAGACATCATCAACATAGCATCCAGACGCAATCCATATGTGCAGCTGGTGCTGTGTCCGGCGCAGGTGCAGGGAGAGGGTGCCGCCGAATCGATAGTCAGAGCTATTCGAACGCTTGACGCATACGGCACAGATGTGATGATAGTCGGGCGCGGAGGCGGGAGTCTGGAGGATCTGTGGGCTTTCAACGAAGAGATCGTAGCCAGAACGATATTTGACGCGTCCACACCGATCATCAGCGCGGTGGGACATGAAACAGATACGACCATCGCCGATTATGCTGCCGATATGAGGGCTCCGACGCCGAGCGCGGCGGCTGAGCTTGCTGTATATGATGTGAGACAGCTGGAGCTTGATATAGAAAGAAGAGCCGATGATCTGAGAAGCGCGCAGCTGGCGCTGACGGATGAGGCAAGGCGTGAGGCGCAGCTGCGGTATGAGAGCCTTGCCATGCTCTCCCCGGGGAGACGGATGAATGAGCTCAGAAGGCGTCAGGCTGACGCGCAGGCCAGACTTGCAGCGGGAATGCGGGCAGAGCTGTCGCAGATCCGGTATCGGCTTGACGGAGCTGCAAAGCTCTCTCAAAGCATGCGGAGAAGACTTGAGAGTGCAAAGCTGAGAAGAGATGGCGCAGACAGACTCACACCGGCCATGAGAGCAAAGCTCAAGGATACCAGGCATGCTCTGGAAATGGCCGCGGAAAGGATGAAGACGGTATCGCCGCTTGAAAAGCTGACATCGGGATATGTATGGGTCAGCGATAAAAAAGGAGATCATGTAGGATCGGCTGCGCAGATTCAGCCGGGGGACGAGCTGGAGCTGAGATGGGCAGACGGATACGCAAGAGCTGAGGTGACGGAGGTTGAATATGGCGAAAAAGATCAGAAACGATGAAGCCGCAGAGAAGCTGTGCGACGAGGCTGCTTTGGCTGAAGAAGCACCGGAGAGCGGCGCGTCCATCGAGGAGATGCTGGATGAGGTGGACACAATAATCACCAGACTCGACAGCGGTGAGGTTCCGCTTGAGGAGTCCTTTAAGATATACGAGAGGGGCATGAGGCTTGTAAGCGGAATCAACAGGCGCATAGACAAGGTGGAGAAGAAGATCATCGAGATCGAGGCTCAAAGCGGACAGCAGTATCCTTTTGACTGATATGACAGGAAGTGCGGATATGGGATGGACATATGACACATCAAAGATAGACAGCATGATAGAGGCCTTTTTGCCGGAGAGGAAGGGCCTGCAGAAGACGGTGCTGGATGCGATGAATGACGCGGTAGAGGCAGGCGGAAAGCGGGTTCGGCCTGTCATCCTGTATGAGACATACAGGATGTTCGCGGGTGCTGAATCCGACGAGACGCAGGCAGCTCCCTTTATGGCAGCCATAGAAATGCTGCATACCTCATCGCTGATTCATGATGATCTTCCGTGCATGGACGGCGATACGCTCAGACGCGGAAAGCCTACGACCTGGGTTGTATACGGAGACGACATGGCGACTCTGGCAGGAGATGCTCTGATGATAGAGACATTTTATGCATGTGCTCACGGCGCGCTCAGCCAGAAGGATCCGATCAGAGGCCTGAGAGCGACAGAGATTCTGGCTGAGAAGGCAGGCATCAGAGGTATGGTGGGCGGACAGACACTGGATGTTGAGAAGACGGGAAAGAGTCTGAACCGGGAAGAGCTTGATTTCATCTACACATTAAAGACCGGGGCATTGCTCGAGGCCTCTATGATGATGGGCGCGGTGCTGGGCGGTGCACAGGAGGAAGAGCTGAAAATCGTAGAAAGAATCGCATCCGATATAGGAATGGCCTTTCAGATTCAGGACGATATCCTGGATGAGACGGCCTCACAGGAAAAGCTTGGGAAAAATGTACATTCAGACGCGGATAATGACAAGACGACATTTGTCTCTCTGTATGGTATAGAAAGGGCGAAGGATGCGGTGAAGGAGTATTCGGCTCAGGCCAGGGAGCTGACAAAACAGCTTGAGGAGAGCCTGAGGTCAAGGATGCCCGAAGCCGATGCCTCACAGCTTAAAGCCATCATACAGGCTCTTACAGACAGAGATCACTGAGCTGAGTACGGCACGGCTGCCGTGAGACACAGAGACATAGAAACACAGAAACACAAGAAACAAAGAAACACAAGAAACAAAGAAACAAAGAAATACAGAAACACAGAAACACAGAAACACAGGAAGAAGTAAGAATCATGTTCCTTGAAAGGATAAACAAGGCCGAGGATATCAGAAAGATCAATCCTAAGGATTATCCGGCGCTGGCCCGGGAGATCCGCGAATTTCTGATATCCAAAATCAGCGTGACGGGAGGACATCTGGCAAGCAATCTGGGCACGGTTGAGCTGACCATGGCGATATACCTGTCCTTTAATCTCCCGAAGGACAAAATCGTATGGGATGTGGGGCATCAGACATATACCCATAAGATATTGAGCGGACGCAAGGCCGGATTTGACGAGCTGCGCAAATACGGAGGGATGTCGGGATTTCCGCAGACTCAGGAAAGCAAATACGATGCATTCAATACAGGGCACTCCTCTACATCCATCTCGGCGGCTCTCGGGCTGGCTCAGGCGCGGGATCTGAAGGGTGAAAGCTTCTATGTGGCAGCCGTGATAGGCGACGGCGCGCTGACCGGGGGCATGGCATACGAGGCTCTGAACAATGCCTCCAGGATGAAGAAGAATTTCATCATCATCCTGAATGACAACAATATGAGCATCTCAAGCAATGTGGGCGGTATATCCCAGTATCTGGGCGGTATCCGTACTGCACCGAGATATACGGAGCTGAAAAAGGCGGTAGTGGAGATGCTTGACCGTATGCCGTCCCTTGGCCCGAAGATCACTGACAGACTGCTCAGGACGAAGAGCTCCATCAAGCAGCTTCTGATACCGGGGATGTTCTTTGAGGATATGGGGATCACATATCTTGGACCGGTGGACGGACATGATATAGGAAAGCTGACGAGAACATTTGAAGAGGCGAAAAAGCTGGATCATGCGGTGCTGGTGCATGTATTGACAAAGAAGGGCAAGGGGTATGCTCCGGCCGAGAAGAATCCTTCGAGATTTCACGGAGTGACGCCCTTTGACATAAAAACCGGAAGGCCGCTTGAAAAGAAGATATATCCCGATTATACGGATGTATTTTCCAGAAAGCTTTGTGCGATGGCCGAAGGTGACGAGAGAATCGTGGCTGTCACGGCTGCGATGGCTGACGGAACCGGGCTTCAGGCATTTGCAGAGAGGTATCCGAGGCGGTTTTATGATGTGGGTATAGCCGAGGAGCATGCGGTGACCACTGCGGCAGGGATGGCCTGCGGGGGTCTGGTGCCGGTTGTCGCCGTCTACTCATCATTTCTGCAAAGAGGATTTGATCAGATAGTGCATGATGTATGCCTTCAGGATCTGCATGTGATTCTGGCGGTGGATCGGGCCGGGCTGGTAGGCGCGGACGGAGAGACTCATCAGGGTATATTTGATATCAGCTATCTGGGACTGATCCCGGGCATGACCATACTTGCGCCGAAGAATGCAAACGAGCTCGAGGACATGCTTGAGTGGGCGGCGGGCTTTAATCATCCGGTTGCCATAAGGTATCCGAGAGGTCAGGCGTATCGCGGCCTGACAGAGCATCGTGAGCCGATCGAATACGCGAAGGCGGAGATGATCTTTTGTGAATCGGAGGTGGCGCTGCTGGCGGCAGGAAGCATGGTAGCCGAGGCGGAGACCGTCCGGGAGATGCTGAAGGCAGACGGACACAGCTGCTCATTGGTAAATATGCGATTTGCAAAGCCCGTGGATCTCGATATGGTCGGGAAGATCGCGGCGGGTCACGGTCTGATAGTAACCATGGAGGAAAATGTGCTGCGCGGAGGCTTCGGACCGGTGGTGGCCGATTATCTGCAGCAGCATCATCCGCAGGTGCGTGTACATCATGTGTGTATTCCCGATGAATATGTGGAGCATGGCAATGTTGATATACTGAAGCAGGCATTGCGGATCGATGCGGATTCTATATACAGAGACATCTGCGGGCTGCTGGATGAGCAGCAGAAGACACGAGTGCAGAGCACGGCGGGAGAAGATGAAGGAACGACTTGATATACTTCTTTTGAATAACGGTTACGCGCAGAGCAGGGAGAAGGCCAAGGCTATCATCATGTCAGGTATAGTCTATGTGGACGGGCAGAAGGAAGACAAGGCCGGAAGCATGTTTGACGAGGCGGCGCGTATAGAGGTGAAAGGGCATACGCTCAGGTATGTAAGCCGCGGAGGCCTCAAGCTTGAGAAGGCGATCGCCGAGTTCGATGTGGATCCGTCAGGAAAGGTATGCATGGATGTAGGTGCCTCTACAGGCGGATTTACGGACTGCATGCTGCAAAACGGAGCAATCAGGGTATATGCCGTGGATGTGGGTCACGGTCAGCTGGACTGGAAGCTGCGCAATGACGAGCGGGTCGTATGCATGGAGAAAACCAATATCCGCTATGTGACGCCTTCGGATATCCCGGATGCCATAGAGCTGGCCAGCATAGATGTAAGCTTTATCTCGCTGTCCAAGGTATTGCCTGCGGTCAGAGAGCTTCTGTCTGACGGCGGAGAGGTGGCGGCGCTTATAAAGCCGCAGTTCGAGGCCGGGCGGGAGAAGGTCGGCAAAAAGGGCGTGGTCAGAGACAAGGCTGTGCATGCGGAGGTGATAGAGGCATGTACCCGGTATGCTAATGACAGCGGATTTGAGGTGCTCGGAATGACATATTCGCCCATAAAGGGGCCTGAGGGAAATATCGAGTATCTGTATCATCTCAAGAAGGTGAAAGACAGCCCGCAGAGCGAGACAGGTACGGATGTATCGGATATGAGCGCAATCGAAAGGCTGGTGGATGCCGCTCATGAGGCGCTGGACAGATAGAAAGAAGAGGATCCAATATGAAATCCGACAGACATGACAGGATACTGGAGATCATCGCACATCACAACATAGAAACTCAGGAGGAGCTTGCGGAGCAGCTGCGCAGGGACGGATACGAGGTGACGCAGGCCACGATATCCAGAGATATAAGACAGCTCAAACTCACAAAAGTGGTGCTCAGCAACGGTCACCAGAAATATGTATCCGTTCACAGCGAGAACTCCTTTGCGGAAAAGTATGTGCGCATATTGAAGGAGGCCTTTGTCTCTGCCGATACGGCGCAGAATATAGTCGTGATACGGACGGTGTCGGGTATGGCCATGGCAGCGGCAGCCGCCATAGATGCCATGCATTTCATCGGATTTGTAGGATGCATAGCAGGCGACGACACGGTCATGGTCGCTGTCAAGACCGTCGAGGAGGCAGAGGTGATCCTCGAAGATATCCGCAAGCTGGCGAGATAGAATTTTATGTGAGGCATGAAGCAATTCGTGCAGCCGCCGGTTCGGATATTGCGTCCGGGGCATGGTGTGATGCAAAAGATCGCGCATCCGCAGGTGATGCTGCGATTCGTGGTGTCTACAGGATATTCACAAGGAGAAGATATGCTGCTGGAACTGCATGTACGCAATCTTGCATTGATAGAGAAGGCGGATCTGGAACTGAAGGAAGGACTTACGATACTCACAGGAGAGACCGGCGCGGGAAAGTCCGTGCTTATCGATTCCATCAATATGGCTCTCGGAGCCAAGGCAGGAGCATCGAGCATCAGACAGGGGGCAGACTGCGCCTATATAGAGCTTCTGTTCGGTGTGTCGGATGATGCTAGGATAGCGAAGATCAGAGAGCTGGAGATCCCGATAGAGCAGGACGGCACTCTCATCATATCGCGCAGGATACTTCCTGCAAGAAGTGTTTTTAAGGTAAATGACCAGACTGTAACTGCCGGAAAACTGAAGGCCGTGACAGGTATACTCATAGATATGCACGGACAGTTCGAGCATCAGTCACTTATGTATCCGGAGAGCCATCTGCGCTTTATAGACAAGCTGACCGGCACAGCCGCGGCGGATATAAAGACCGAGCTGTCCGGGTATTTCAGAGAGTATACGAAGATCAAGTCGGAGCTGTCGGAGCGTATGGACGCGGCGCTGAGAGCGCGCGAAGCGGACATACTGGAGTATGAGATAAAAGAGATAGATGAAGCAGCACTCAAGGACGGAGAGGAAGAGGAGCTGCTGAGCGCCTTTCGCCGGATGAGGGATTCCTCAAAGATAAATGAACATCTGAGCGAGGCGGCGAGAGAACTCGATATTGACAATATCTCTCACGCAGTAAGGGAGCTTTCGCAGATAGCTCACTATGACGGACAGCTGGAATCGCTCAAGGAGCAGGCCTCGCAGATCGACGATATGCTGGGCGATATCCGCAATCAGATAGATGAGTTTGCAGGTGAGTTGGAGTTTGACGAGGAAGAGTTCAGGCGAGTCGAGGAGCGCCTTGATGTCATCCACAGGCTTCAGGGCAAGTACGGAGATGATATAGAGGGGATACGCGCGGCAGCCCTGGAAAAGCAGCAGCGGCTGGATTTTCTGGAAAACTACGATGCGAGCCGCAGGAAACTGGAGGACAGAAGGGACGAGCTCGAGCAGCTCATGGATGGCCTGTGCGAGAGACTGACCGACATGCGTCAAAGAACAGGAGACACGCTTGCCGAAAGAATCAGAGGTGAGCTGAGAGAGCTGAATTTTCTCACTGTCGAGTTCGATATCGCCTTTGAAAGGCTTGATGCATATACGGCGGACGGAAGGGACAGAGTTGAGTTTATGATCAGCACCAATCCCGGCCAGCCGCTGCGCCCCATCAGAGAGGTGGCAAGCGGCGGAGAGCTTTCGAGGATCATGCTGGCGATGAAGTCCGTGCTTGCGGATACGGACGAGATAGAAACACTGGTATTTGATGAGATAGATACGGGAATCAGCGGTATAACCGCAGGCAAGGTGGCACAGAAGCTCAAGCTGATAGGGAAAAATCATCAGGTGCTGTGCATCACTCATCAGCCGCAGATCGCGGCGATGGCTGATAACCATTACATGATCAGCAAGAGCACGGACGGAAGCTCCACACGCACGGATATCCGGCTTCTTGACAGGGATGATATGATAGACGAAATCGCACGGCTCATGGGATCGTCCTCTGAGACGGTAAAGGCAGCCGCGCGAGAGATGAAATCTGCCGCTGACAGCGGAAGGATATGACGGAGGAAGATGTTGGGAAAGTTTCTCAAAAGATGCATGGCGGCGCTTTTAAGCATCGCTGTGATGACTGCATTCACAGGCTGCGGGTCGGATAAGGAAGCCAAGGACGGCATCAAGCGTGTCAAATCGGATTACAGTGACTCGCAGATGTATATACTGATGGGTTCTATGAAAAAAGCCGTGGCGGATTCATATACTCAGGATGTATTTTCAGCGGTTGTGGACTCAACCGGAGCCACATACGAAGACAAATTTCTGGAGATCATGCATGACTATATAGGGAAGCTGACGCTGATGAGGAATATGGCAAAGGAGCGCAGCCTGAGTCTGACATCTGATGAGGAGCGGTCGATAGGAAAGCTTGCAGATTCATATATGGAGGAGCTTGCGAAAGCTCAGGGAGCCTCGGATATAAGCCGGGATGATGTGGTGAAGATACTGACTGATCAGATGCTGATTCCGAAGCTGAGAGAGGATATCATGGGAAGCTACAGTGATGAGATATCCGAGAGTGAAGCCAGAGTCATGGATATCAGCATGATAGTGACGGAATCGTCTGAGGCCGCAAATGAGGCGATGGCGCAGCTGAGCGACGGAAAGGACTTCGAGCAGGTGGCGCAAAGCTATACCGTCGAGGAGAAGATCCAGCTGAAGGTATGCCGCGAGGATCTTCCGACGGTCATCACGGATATCATATTCGAGATGGAGGACGGAGCGCTCAGTCCGGTTCTGCAAAACGCAGGAAGATATTATATAGTCAGATGCGACATAGGATATGATATCGAGGCTACCGCACAGCGGAAGGCGCAGATGGAGAAGGATCGGAGGCGTGCCTCGATCGGAACCGCATATCAGGAGTATTGTAAGGATCATGATTATGTGATAGATGATGAGATCTGGGGCAGAGCAGTGGAGATGTACAGGGCTGACGGCTCGTTGCCGGATATATTTGCTTATATGGACGAGGACTGAATGATGGCGGCGGATACGGAGTGTCAGAAGATGAATGAAGATGAAAACCGGGATTTGGTGATGCCGGAGGAAGAGGAGACGCCCGAGGATGAGGCCTCACAGGACGGAAAGATGCTGCAGATGTATCTCGATGAGCTGCAGGAGATAGAGCCTGTCTCGGAAAAAGAGCTTGCAATACTTGCCAAAAAGGCTCATGATGGTGACTCGGCAGCTCGCAACAGAATAGTTGAGGGGCATCTGAAGTATGCTCTGTCTATTCTGTGGGAATACCTGAACAAGGGTGTGGAGCTTACAGATCTGATATCCGAGGCCAATGTGGCTCTGATCGAAGCTGTAGACAGATACAGCGGTTCGGATCTGAAGGAGGATATCACAGAGGCGGTGAGGGCTGCAGCTCTGAGGATGATAGATGAAACATGTCAGGTGCATGCACAGGACGAGGATCTGGCGCAAAGAGTCAATGAGCTGTCGGATATCTCCGTGGAGATGGTGCAGGAGCTGGGACGCAGCCCGAGCAACGCGGAGCTGGCGCATCGTCTGAATATCAGCGAGGATGTAGTGGAATCACTTATAAGAATGAGCATGGATGCATTATAAGGAGGAGCACGAAATGAAACTGGTTGCAAAGTTTGGCGGGTCATCACTTGCGGATGCCGGTCAGTTCAAAAAGGTGGCTGACATCATAAAGTCAGATCCGGACAGGAAATATATAGTGGTTTCGGCGCCGGGCAAGAGGGATGCCAAGGATACGAAGGTGACGGATCTGCTGTATGCAGCTTATGATGCAGCTGTGCTCGGAGATCCCTATGAAAAGCCGTGGAAGCTTATAAAAAAGCGCTTTGAAGGAATCATAGACAGTTTGGGCCTTGATGTGGATCTTTCGTCGGAGTTTGACGAGATCGAGAGAAATTTCAAGGCGGCGGCGGGAAGAGAGTATGCAGCCTCAAGAGGAGAGTATCTGAACGGAAGGCTCATGTCCGCCTATCTCGGCTTTGAGTTCATGGATGCGGCAGATGTTATTGTCTTTGATGAGGAAGGCAATCTGGATGCGCCTGCGACTCATGACAGACTGGAGAAGGCACTGAAGGACAGAGAGTATGTGGTGATCCCGGGATTCTACGGCAGCACATACAGCGGCAGAACCATGACATTTTCCAGAGGAGGCTCGGATGTGACAGGCTCCCTCGTGGCAAATGCGGTTCGTGCGGATATGTATGAGAACTGGACGGATGTATCGGGCATGCTTATAGCGGATCCCCGCATAGTGGAGAATCCGCCTGTCATAGAGGCCATCACATATGCCGAGCTTCGGGAGCTTTCGTATATGGGAGCCAGCGTGATGCACGAGGATGCGATATTCCCTGTTTTGAAGAGCGGCATACCGATTCATATCATGAACACAAACCGCCCGCAGGACAAGGGAACATTTATCGTGGAGAGCACCTGCAAGACACCGCCTTACTGTATAACAGGTATTGCGGGAAAGAAGGGGTACTGCTCGGTCAATATAGACAAGGCTATGATGAACTCCGAGATAGGCTTCTGCGCAAGAGTATTGAATGTATTTGCGGATTTCGGAATATCCATAGAGCATATGCCGTCGGGAGTGGATACCATGTCGGTGGTTGTGCATCAGTCGGAGTTTGAAGCGCATGAGCAGGCGGTTCTGGCCAGGATACACAGATCCGTGCATCCGGATCGCATAGAGGTGGAGTCAGGCATCGCGCTTATAGCCGTGGTAGGACGCGGCATGAGAGCTACGAGAGGCGTGGCGGGCAGAGTATTTTCATCTCTTGCGCATCACGGGGTCAACATCAAGATGATCGATCAGGGATCATCAGAGCTGAATATCATAGTCGGCGTGCGGGATCAGGATTTTGAAACCGCTATAAACGGAATCTACAACATGTACGTGGAATAATATGAGCAAGGTAATTGTAATAGGCGGCGGGCCGGCAGGTATGGCCGCCGCCGTTTCTGCGTCTCGCGCGGGGCATGAAGTGATATTGCTGGAAAAGAACGAGAAGCTGGGGAAAAAGCTGTTTATCACAGGCAAGGGACGCTGTAATGTGACCAATGACTCCGGCTTTGAAACACATATCGCCAATATAGTCAGCAATGAGAAGTTTATGTACAGCTGTCTCAGAAAGACCGGAAGTGCCGAGGTCATGAGCTTTATAGAAGGCGAGGGCTGCCCTCTGAAGACTGAAAGAGGACAGAGAGTATTTCCTGTTTCCGATCACAGCTCCTCGGTCATAAAGGCCTGGAGCAGAGCGCTCGATGAGGCGGGAGTAAAGGTGCGCCTTCACACGCAGGTCAGGGCACTGCTGACAGAGGACGGAGTATGCAGGGGCGTGAGGCTGCACAACAACACCCAGATGAAGGCCGACGCCGTGATAGTAGCGACAGGCGGCATCAGCTATTCATCCACAGGCTCCACAGGAGACGGCTATCAATGGGCCAGAGCATCCGGACACAGAGTCACGGAGCTTAGGGCAGCGCTTGTCCCGCTGGTGCTTGCCGAAAAGCAGCAATGCGCAGGCATGATGGGTCTGTCCCTGAAGAATGTCAGGGCAGGCATATATGACGGCGATAAGAAAGTATATGAGGATTTCGGCGAGATGCTGTTCACTCACTTCGGGGTGAGCGGACCGATCATACTCAGCGCAAGCTCCTACGCGGCACCGCTGCTGAAAAAGCAGCAGCTTGTGCTGAAGATAGACCTGAAGCCGGCGCTGGATGAGGAAAAGCTGGACGAGAGGGTGCTGCGTGATTTCGATAAGTACAGAAATAAGGAGCTGAAGAATGCTCTTTCGGAGCTACTTCCCTCAGGTCTGATAGCCGAGGTGATACGCCAGTCAGGCATAGAGCCTGCAAAGCAGGTGAACGAGATCACCAGGGATGAGAGAAGGCATCTGATAAAGGCACTGAAGGGGCTGACATACACTGTCACCGGAACAAGAGGCTTTGAGGAAGCGATAGTCACACAGGGCGGCATCAATGTGAAGGATATAGATCCGAAAACCATGGCTTCAAAGCTCGTGAAGGGGCTGTATTTTGCCGGAGAGGTGCTTGATGTCGACGCTCTCACAGGCGGATTCAATCTGCAGATTGCGTGGAGCACAGGATTTGCCGCCGGAGCGGGAGTTGTGTAAGCTTGTAGCTGAGGAGCATGGTCATGAGTATAAATATTGCGATAGACGGTCCTGCGGGAGTGGGCAAATCAACCATAGCCAGAGCATTGTCAGAGGAGCTTGGGTATACATATATAGACACGGGCGCACTTTACAGGGCTCTGGGCGTCTTCTTTGCGGATAAAGGCCTGAGCGGAGATGATGAGACGGAGATAGGCGATGCGCTCGAGAGTGTCGGGATAGGAATCGAGTATGAGGACGGCGAGCAGCATGTATTTGTCAACGGGACGGATGTGACGGGACGGCTCAGAACCGAGGAGATATCCCGTATGGCGTCAAAAACCTCGGCATATGCACCGGTGCGGGCGAAGCTTCTTGATATACAAAGGGAGCTTGCAGCAAGCCGCGATGCCATCATGGACGGACGCGATATCGGAACGGTCATACTTCCGAACGCGGATGTAAAGATATTTCTGACCGCGCGTCCCGAGGTTCAGGCGATGCGCAGGTACAGGCAGCTCGAGGAAAAGGGTGCTCTCAAGGGTGCGACATATGAATCCATACTTGCGGATATCACAGAGAGAGACTACCGCGACAGTCACAGAGAGATAGCACCTCTCAAGCCGGCAGACGATGCGGTGACCATAGACACATCTGATATGACCATAGAGGAAGTAAAGGCGGCGATACTGGATGAGCTTGCTCTGAGTCTGGTAGAGGAGAAGCTGCAGAGGGAGATGTGACGGTGGAGGTAAGAGTTGCGAAGACGGCCGGTTTCTGCTTTGGAGTAAAACGGGCCGTGGACATGGTATATGAGCAGATAGCTCAGAGAAGGAATGTAACCACCTACGGGCCCATCATTCACAATGAATCGGTCGTGGAGGATCTGGCATCCAGAGGAGTGCATGTCGCAGATACGCCCGAGGAGCTCTTAAGGCTGAGGGATACTGTGGTAGTGATCAGATCACACGGAGCGCCGAAGGCTGTATATGATATCATCGAGAATGCCGGACTGCATATAGTCGATGCCACATGCCCGTTTGTCAAAAAGATACACAGTATAGTAAAGGCGCAATGTGCTGACGGAGTGAGAGTCCTCATCATAGGAGATCCGTCGCATCCCGAGGTGCAGGGCATAAAGGGATGGGGAGATGAGTATACGGTGGCTGCTGATACGATAGAGGATATCACGAAAGCATTCCCGGATACGGACAAGCCCGTAGCGGTAGTCGCGCAGACAACTTTTAACCTTTTAAAATTTCAAGAAATTGTTGCAGAAATGCGGTCTATGGGGTATGATTTGAAGAGCTTTAATACGATTTGCAGCGCGACCAGAGAGCGGCAGGAGGAGACAGCAGAGCTTGCTTCTGTATCAGACATGATGGTTGTAATCGGTAGTCCGCACAGTTCGAACACAAGAAAGTTGTACGATATTTCAAAACAGCGATGTGACAGAACCTTCTTCGTCGGCTCGGCTGACGAACTTAAAGGGCGCGAGTTCCCGCAGACGGGAAAAATTGGTATTACGGCAGGGGCATCGGCCCCGGATAATATAATTGCGGAGGTTTCAGAATATGTCAGATCCAAGTTTTGAAGAGATGCTGGAGCAGTCTTTTAAGACTATCCACAATGGTGAAGTGGTCACGGGCAGCGTCATAGGTGTAAAGCCCGATCAGATCATCCTCAATATCGGATACAAATCCGACGGTATCATCACGAGGAATGAGTACAGCAACGACAACACCATAGATCTTCGCGAGGCTGTTCACGAGGGCGATCAGATCGATGCCAAGGTTCTCAAGGTCAATGACGGAGAGGGTCAGGTGTTGCTTTCATCCAAGAGGATCGCTGCTGACAAGGCCAACAAGAAGCTTGAGGAAGCATTTAACAATAAAGAGATTCTTTCCGCCAAGGTTATCAAGGTTATGGACGGCGGTCTCAGCGTTGATGTAGATGGTGCGAGAGTATTTATCCCGGCAAGCCTTGTATCGGATATCTATGAGAGAGATCTCACAAAGTATGACGGTCAGGAAATCGACTTTGTCGTAACCGAATTCAATCCCAGAAGGCGCAGAATCATCGGAGACAGAAAGCAGCTGATCGAGGCAAAGAAGGCAGAGCTGAGGAAGGAGCTCTTCGAGAGAATCGCCGTTGGTGATATCATCGAGGGAACTGTAAAGAATCTGACTGACTTTGGCGCGTTTATCGACCTCGGAGGCGCAGACGGACTGCTTCATATCTCGGAGATGAGCTGGGGCAGACTGGAGAACCCCAAGAAGGTGTTCAAGCCCGGACAGGTGGTTCGTACATATATCAAGGATATCGTTGATGAGAAGATAGCGCTGAGCATGAAGTTCCCCGACGAGAATCCCTGGCTTGGAGCAGATGAGAAGTTCAGAATCGGCAATATAGTAACCGGCAAGGTTGCTCGCATGACCGACTTCGGAGCATTCATAGAGCTGGCACCCGGCATTGATGCACTGCTTCATGTATCGCAGATATCCAGAAAGCATGTGGACAAGCCCTCCGATATACTTAAGGTAGGTCAGGAGGTTGAGGCTGAGATAGTAGACTTCAACGAAGAGTCCAGAAAGATCTCTCTCTCCATGAAGTCACTTGAGTCAGTCGATGACGCTGCTCAGGAAAGCACGGAAGAGGAATGATCCTCGAATCGGATATATAGAAAATAAAAGACACGGTCTGTCGAGAGAAAATCGGCAGACCGTGTTTTTACGCGAAGCAATGAGCCAAAGTCTGAGCTTGCTCAAGACCTTGACGGTGCTAAGCGCCAGTGGCGCTTGTTAAGCACCGACCGGAGTGGAACATAGACACCGCGATAGCGAGACGGGCATGCCGCCAATCTGTAATGAAGAATCCCCGTCAGCGACCGTATAAGTCGACAACGGGGATTTACTC
>CAVIJY010000022.1:0-26673 GCA_963643215.1 Lachnospiraceae bacterium
CAGCGTCCCGAACGCTGCGCTCTACCAAACTGAGCCACGCCTCGTGTCAAATGCAAAAGTCATCTTACCCTACGGAAGGATAATTGTCAATGAAGAAAATTGTACTTATAGACGGACACAGCATACTGAACCGCGCCTTTTACGGAGTTCCGCCGCTCACCAACTCAGAGGGTCTGCATACGAATGCAGTCTACGGATTCATCAACATCATGCTGAAGATACTGGATACTGAGAAGCCCGGCGGACTGGCGATAGCATTTGACCTGAGTGCACCGACATTCAGGCACAAGGCCTATGATCAGTACAAGGGCACGCGCAAGCCTATGCCGCAGGAGCTCAGAGAGCAGGTTCCGGTCGTGAAGGAGCTTTTGAGCGCCATGGAGATCCCTATCATCACGATGGAGGGATATGAGGCGGATGATATCATCGGAACCATCGCAAAAAGATATCAGCAGGACGGATATGAGGTAAGCATCGTATCGGGAGACAGAGATCTGCTCCAGCTGGCGGATACCCATATCAAGATACTTCTCCCCAGGACATCAAAGGGAGAGACGATCGTAAATACATATTATCCGGAGGATGTGCTGGAGCAGTACGGTGTGTCGCCTGAGGGAATCATAGAGCTCAAGGCACTCATGGGAGATGCCTCTGACAATATCCCCGGCCTGCCCGGAGTCGGAGAAAAGACGGCTGCAGCTATCATCTCCAGATACAAAACCATAGAAAACGCGCATGAGCATGCCGAGGAGATCAAGCCGCCGCGGGCATCAAAAGCGCTGCTTGAAAGCTATGACAAGGCACAGCTTTCGAAATGGCTTGCAACCATCAAGACAGATGTGCCGATAGAGGTAAAACCGGATGACATCGCCATAGGCCGACTGTTTACACCGAAGGCTTATAAGCTGGCGAAGCGGCTGAACTTCAAAAGCCTCATGAAGCATTTTGAGCTGGACGAATCCGAGATGCCGCAGGAGGAGGGCACGGGATATCTGGAAACCGAGAGCCTGATATATGTTGACGACCTGAAACACATACTTCGCCATCCGGAGAATTGCCCTGAGGGCACACTGAAGGATTTCCTGGGGGAAAGAAGCAGGATCCCGGGATACTGGGAGATGGATTCGCTGGGGAAAAAGGTATATGATATCGGCATCGCCGGCTATCTTCTCAACCCTCTGAACAGACCCGAGAAAGTGACATTTACAAGGACATCGGCGCAGGAGCTCATATCGGAGCTTGAGCAAAAAGGGATGCTGAGGCTCTATGAGGATATAGAGATGCCGCTTGTATACTCGCTGGCAAGGATGGAACAGGCGGGTATACATGTTGACGGGGACAGGCTGACGGCCTACGGCTGCGAGCTGAAGGGGCAGATAGATATCCTGGAGCAGGAGATATATGAGCTGGCCGGAGAGAGCTTCAACATCAACTCTCCGAAGCAGCTGGGCGTGATATTGTTTGAAAAGCTTGGCTTAAAGGGCGCGAAGAAGACCAAGACAGGATATTCAACATCTGCCGATGTACTTGAAAAGCTGGCCGATGAGAGCCCTGTGGTCAGCAGGATACTGAGCTATCGCCAGCTTACAAAACTATACTCGACCTACGCAGTAGGATTGATGAACTTTATCGGAGCTGACGGGCGCATACACGGAACCTTCAATCAAACCATAACAGCAACAGGCAGGATATCCTCAACTGAGCCGAATCTTCAGAATATTCCTGTCAGAACAGAGCTGGGAAGCCGTATAAGGGATGTATTTATCGCAAAGGAGGGATATTCCTTTGTGGATGCCGATTATTCACAGATAGAGCTGCGAGTGCTGGCTTCGATATCAGGAGATGAAAAACTCATAGAGGCATACGAGCATGCTGTGGATGTCCATGCTGTTACTGCATCCCATGTATTTCATGTGCCGCTGGAGGAGGTTACGCCGCAGATGAGGCGCAATGCCAAGGCAGTTAATTTCGGTGTGGTATACGGAATAAGCGCCTTCGGCCTGTCAGAGGGACTGAGCATCACAAAAAAGGAGGCTCAGGAATATATAAACAACTATTTCAAAACATATCCTCAGGTTAAGGAGTATCTGGATGAGCAGATAAGGCGCGCAAAGGCCGACGGCTATGTGACCACGATATACGGACGCAGAAGACCGATCCCCGAGCTCTCTGCGGGCAATTTTATGCAGCGGCAATTCGGAGAACGGGTGGCTATGAACTCTCCGATACAGGGAACTGCAGCTGACATAATGAAGATAGCCATGAACGAGGTCGACAAGAGACTTGCCCTTGAAGGATATGATGCGCGTATAGTGCTTCAGGTGCATGATGAGCTCCTCATAGAGGCGGCAGATGAGCAGGCAGAGAAGGTAAAACAGCTGGTTGCAGATACCATGAGGCATGCGGCATCGCTCAGAGTGACGCTGGAGACAGATGCTCATATAGGAAAATCCTGGCTTGAAGCCAAATAATACAGCCAGTACAGGGATGGCAGGGCGAGCCCTGCCATGAGAGGGAAGACATGAAGATAGCGATATTCGGAGGAGTAGGCTCCGGCAAGTCCACAGTGCTGAATATACTCAGAAGCCGATATAAGGCCAGGGTATACGAGGCTGACGAGATAGCGCATATACTGTATCGCAAGGGACAGCCGGGCTACAAAGCGATAAGGCGCATCTGCAAAAGGGACGCTTTAGATGAGAACGGGCAGATCAGCAGAGAAAAGCTGGCCAGACTGCTGTTTTCTGACCGGGACAAGCTGGATCAGGTGAATCGGGCTGTGCATGCCATGGTATGGGCCAGAGTCACGGAACTCATGAACGCGTGCGAGAAGCGTCGCCCGGGCGATATGGTTGCCGTAGAGGCGGCGCTTCTTCCGGAGAGCGAGAAGCTGCTGGAATATTTCGACGGCATCTGGTATGTTTATACGGATAAAAATATAAGAATAGAGCGACTGAAGCGCGATCGGGGATACAGCGACGGAAAGATAGCTGCGATCATGGCAGCGCAACCCTCCGAGGAGGAGTACCGGGCGGCTGCGGATGTAGTGATCGACAACTCGAGGGATATAGAGCTCTTGGAGGCGGATATAGATGAGGCTGTTAACTATTGCCAGCGGAAGCAGCGGCAATTCAACATATGTGGGAGATGATGATACACATCTGCTCGTTGATGCCGGAGTGAGCAAGAAGAGGATAGAGGATGGCCTGAACGGCGCCGATATCAGTGTAAGAGATCTGTCCGGCATACTTGTCACTCATGAGCATACAGATCATATAAGAGCCCTGGGAATGCTGGCGCGCCGATACGGAATCCCTATATACGCTACGGAAGGAACCCTGAACGGCATCATGAGCTGCGCTGCACTGGGAGAGATAGATGAGAGCCTTTGCCGGACTATAAGTGCAGATCATAAGCTGAAGATAGGGACATTGGAGGTATATCCGTTTGCCATACCTCACGACGCAGCCGAGCCGGTGGGCTTTCGCATCAGCTCCGGAAATAAAAGCGTGGCGGTATCGACAGATATCGGACATTGCAGCGAATATCTTATAGACAATCTGAAGGATCTGAATGCACTTCTGATAGAGGCCAATCACGATGTCAGGATGCTCGAGGCCGGACCATATCCGTATTACCTGAAAAGGCGAATACTCGGAGACATGGGACATATGTCAAATGAAACCTGCGGAAGACTGCTGTGTGAGATTCTCAATGATGAGATGAAATATATCATACTCGGACACCTGAGCAAGGAAAACAATTATCCTGACCTTGCATACGAGTCGGTGCGCTGTGAGATACATGACGGAGGATGCAGCTATGAGCCGGATGATTTTGATATACGGGTCGCAAGCCGGGATGTGCCCGGAGCTGTATTGACAATATAATTGGTGATACCAATAAATACCAAAACACACATAAATGTATGAATATTTAAGACCAGTATATTGACAAACAATAAAAGCCGTTGTACCATACAGCTAATCGCATATATGTCACGGCGCGATGAACAGAGGTAGTACCAATTGATAAGCGAAAATGTGTTTGAATATCTTCAGTCGAACCTGTCTTCCGGAGCATGGAAGCCGGGTCAGAGGATTCCGTCTGAAAGAGAGCTCTGCTCGACACTGGGTGTCAGCAGGGTTTCCGTGAGATCGGCTATCGGAAAGCTCAAGGGCATGGGGCTTCTTGAAAGCAGACAGGGGGGCGGAACCTTTGTCTCTCCCAAGCAGACTGAGGATGAAGTGAGCATATTTGAGTTCAGACATATACTGGAATGCGAAAGCGCTGCTCTTGCGGCCATGCGTGCGTCTCAGGCTCAGATAACAAAGCTTGAGGAGATAAACCAGTGCATGGCAGATGCGGACAACAATGCTGATATAGCCAGATATGACCTCATGTTTCATCTGACACTGGCACAGGCTACCAATAATCCGATCATAGTAAACGTCATGGATGCCTACAAGGACGCGTTCTTCTCGATGTTTGAGCAGAATATAGCGGTGCTCGGAAAAGAGGGCACGGAGAGCCATGAGAGAATCATCCGGTCCATACAGGTAAGAGACAGCGAGGGAGCCAGACAGAATATGCGGGAGCATCTTCAAAATACCGAAAAAGCAAGACATTCGGCACTCGTTATGCAGCATAGGAGTACGGGCCGCGTCGATACGCGGGAGTGATCGCGGTACATGAACCTGCTCGTGCGCTTTGCTGGGACAGGAGGGTAACATGGCTAAGATAGTAGTTCTCGACGGTTATACAGAGAATCCCGGCGATCTGAGCTGGGAAGGATTAAGTGAATTTGGAGAATTGACGGTATATGATCGTACTTCGGAGGATCAGATCATCTCGCGCATAGGAGACGCGGAGTATGTATATACAAATAAAACTCCAATATCAAAGGAAGCCATGGAGGCATGCCCGAATCTGAAGTTCATCGGAGTTCTGGCAACGGGCTACAATGTCGTGGATGTGAAGGCTGCCGGAGATAGAGGCATAGCGGTATGCAATGTTCCTACATACGGAACGATGTCAGTGGCACAGTACAGCATAGCGCTTCTTCTGGAGGTCTGCCATCATATCGGCCATCATTCAAAAACCGTCATGGACGGAAAGTGGGCGGACAGCAAGGACTGGTGCTACTGGGACTATCCGCTGATCGAGCTGGAGGGCAAGTCCATAGGAATCATAGGCTTCGGACGTATAGGGCGTCAGGAGGCGCGCATCGCCAATGCACTCGGGATGAAGGTATATGCCAATGATCCCCATCCGACGGAGGACGGCAGGCAGCTGGCTGAATATCTCGAACTGGATGAGCTGTTTGCGAAATCGGATATCGTGTCACTGCACTGCAACCTGACAAAGGAAAATGAAGGCCTGATCAACAAATCCAATATCGCAAAGATGAAGGATGGTGTTATACTCATAAATAATGCGAGAGGGCAGCTTGTCAATGAGCAGGATCTTGCAGATGCGCTCAACTCCGGGAAGGTTGCAGCAGCGGGGCTTGATGTTGTATCAACAGAGCCGATCAAGGCGGATAATCCGCTGCTTAAGGCGAAGAACTGCATCATAACGCCGCATATCAGCTGGGCGGCAAAGGAGAGCCGACAGAGAATCATGGACACCTCCGTGCAGAATCTTAGATGTTTCGTAGCCGGAGAGCCGCAGAATGTAGTAAACAGGTAACTCTGAACCTGCGATGAGATATTACCGCAGGAGCAATCATAGCAAAGCAACGGAAACAGCGACGCATGGTGACAAGCCATGCGGCGCACTTTGCGTCTTTGAGGGATGAAGAAAGGAGAGCAGATGGGCAAGAAGAAGCTGCTGGTAGTCAGCGCTCATGCAGCGGACTGGTGTACAAGATCCGGAGGTACCATTCTCAAGTTCATACGCGCGGGATATGAGGCAAATGTCATTCTTCTCACATTCGGAGAGAATGGCGAATCCGGCGGATACTGGATGAAAAAACCCGGAGGCACCTATGAGGAGTGCAAGCAGGTAAGGATAGAAGAGGTCAAGGCGGCGTTTGCGGTCATGGGCATCGAAAAATATGAATTCATGGACTGGGGAGACTATCCGCTTGACATAAACCAGGAAAGGCTCGTCATGCTCACTGATAAGATCGCAGAATATACGCCCGATGTGGTATTTACCCATTCACCGTATGATGTGATGAACCAGGATCACAGCGTGACGTCAAGGGCGGTTACCAGAGCGGTCACATGCGCAGGAGCGCCGGGAAGGATGAAAGGACTCGCGCCGCGAGGCAAGATGCCGGATCTTTTCTTTTTTGAGGCCGGAGTTCCGCATACCGAGTTCAACGGCTTCAAGTTCAACAATCTGGTGGACATCTCTGATACATTCGAGCAGAAGATGAAGGCAGTGGAGTGCTTCTCTCCCTCGCAGGGACAGCTGGTGGGTCTTTATACGGATCTGAACAAGAGGAGAGCATCGCAGGCCGCAGGCCTTACTCATCAGGATGTAACATATGCGGAGGCCTTCGAAAGATGGCAGGCCTATGTCGGAGACATCCTCCCCGTATCACACATAGAAAAAACCACCGTAGAAATTGAGTACTGAGTTTGAGCACTGAGTTCCGCTGCCGCAAAGCGGGAGCGGTTTACGAAGTGCCATGCGATAGCTGTCCACGACTGCCGAGTGTAGAACACGAAGGCAGAGTGGAAACAGCGAACCGCCCGCTGTCGCGAGCTTGCGAAGCGAGAGCAACATAAAAAAGGAGACGAATATGGCAGAGTATGAAAATACTATCGGAAGAAAACTGAGAGCGGGCAAGCAGTGCTCGGCATGCTGGATCCAGCTCGGAAGTCCCATCGCTGCGGAGATGGTAGCGGAGGCAGGATTTGATATCGCAGTCATAGACGGCGAGCATGCACCTATAGATCCTATCAACCTTGTATCGCTTCTTCATGCACTGAAGGGAGCCGACATCATGACTATGGCACGTGCACCGTGGAATGATTTTGTGGCTATAAAGCGCCTGCTGGACTGCGGACTTCAGGCCGTTCATATCCCGTATGTCAATACGGCAGAAGAGGCTGAGGCGGCCGTAAAAGCATGCAAATATCCTCCGATGGGAATCAGAGGCATCGCGGGAAGCCCGCGTGCCTGCGGCTTTGGACAGAATAAAGGGCATTATCTCCAGCACGCCAATGACGAGACCATCGTAATGTGCGCGATTGAGACCGGAATCGGCGCCTCAAATATAGAGAAGATGGCAGAGGTTGAAGGCCTGGACGGAATATTTATCGGCCCGATGGATCTCTCCACCAATCTGGGATACTATGCAAATCCCGCTCATGAAGAGGTACAGAAGGTCATCCGTGACTGCGAAAAGAGGATTCTCGCCGCAGGAAAGCTTCTGGGAACCGTTGCATCGGATGCGGAAGCGGCAAAGGCGCTCTATGACCGCGGTTACAGCTATGTCATCTACGCCAGCGATGCGACAAATCTGATGAGAGATCTGAAGAAAGAGGCTCAGGCATTCAGAGGCTATATGAACTAATCCGGAGGAAGCAGATGAAATGTCCGTTTTGTAACGCAGCAGATACCAAGGTGATAGATTCCAGACCTACAGACGACAATTCCTCCATAAGAAGGCGGCGTCAATGCGAGACCTGTGGAAAGCGCTTCACGACATATGAAAAGCTGGAGTCTCTGCCGCTTATGGTGATAAAAAAGGACGGAACGCGTGAGGCCTACAACAGGGACAAGATCGTACAGGGAATCATTCGCTCCTGCCACAAGAGGCCGGTCTCTGCGGAGGCCATCAATGACATGATAAACGGGGTAGAGGCGCAGATATACTCCATGGAGGAGCGCGAGATACCGACATCCGTGATAGGAGAGATGGTCATGGAAAAGCTCAAGGATATTGATCAGGTGGCTTATGTCAGATTCGCCTCGGTTTATCGTGAATTTAAGGATGTCAACACCTTCATGGATGAGATAGGAAAACTGCTGAAGAAATGAGACTGTCATTGTTTCCGACCTACGGATGTCGCAGCACATACAATATTCCGTTTGAAAGGCTCTGCGCCGAGGGCGTAAGCGGCGTGATATTTGATATAGATAATACGCTTGTGGAACACAATGCTCCGGCGGATGAACGGTCAAAGGCGCTTTTTGAACGGCTGAGGAGCGCGGGCATGCACACCTGTATCATATCCAATAATAAGAAACCGCGGGTGAGCTCATTTGCCGATGCCGTGGGATCGCCCTACATATATGATGCAGGTAAGCCGGGCTCGAGAGGATATCTCGCTGCGGTGAGGGCGATGGGCATCGATCCGAAGAATGCGGTTTTTGTCGGGGATCAGATATTTACGGATATACTGGGCGCCAATATGGCGGACATAAAGAATATACTTGTCGATCCCATAGGCGGGGAGATAAAGTTCAGCATCAAGCTGAAGCGGATACTTGAGGTTCCTGTACGCGGCTTGTACAGGCTATTGCACAAAGAAAAGTACCTTGATTGATGCCCGAAAAGGGGAAAAGTGCTTGAAGTATAAAAGATGATGCTTTAATATTACAAAGGTTTTTGTGCACTTTGTTTGCGTTGCAATGCAACGGATCCGATCATCGGAACCGATGTTTCAGGCTATTAGAATTCAGGAGGTTGTTATATGGTATCAGCAGGTGATTTCAGAAACGGCGTAACACTCGAAATCGACGGACAGGTTTATCAGATCATAGAGTTCCAGCATGTAAAACCCGGCAAGGGAGCTGCATTTGTCAGAACAAAGATCAAGAATGTCATTTCGGGAAGTGTTGTCGAAAGAACCTTCAGACCTACCGAGAAGTTCCCGACTGCCATGATTGAAAGAGCTGATATGCAGTATCTCTACAAGGACGGAGATATGTATAACTTCATGAATAACGAGAACTATGAGCAGCTGGCGCTCAGCGAGGACAAGGTCGGGGACGCGCTGAAGTTTGTCAAGGAAAATGAGACGGTCAGAGTATGCTCATACAAGGGAAATGTATTTTCTGTAGAGCCGCCGCTCTTTGTAGAGCTTGAGGTTACGGATACAGAGCCGGGCATCGCGGGCAATACGGCTACCAATGCCACGAAGCCGGCTACGGTTGAGACCGGCGCGACCCTGATGGTTCCGCTCTTTGTCAATATCGGCGACAGACTCAAGATTGATACGCGTACAGGAGAGTATCTCTCGAGAGCTTAAGTTCCTTAAAGACAATCTGTTCAGGGCAGCCCGAAGGGGCTGCCTTGATGTATGCACAGGAGTATCAATGAAGAAGATCATTTCAATCATCGAGGACGAAGTAAAGAAGGCGATGGGAGAGACAGGACTTGATGAGTCCTATGCCAAGATAAACATCTCCAGCAGACCTGATTTGTGCGAGTACCAATGCAACGGGTGTATGGCCGCCGCCAAGGCAGCCCACAGAAACCCGATTGAGCTTGCTCAGGAAGTTGTCGAAAGACTCAAGGACAACAGTTTTTTTGAAAGTGTGGAGGCAGCCAGACCCGGCTTTATAAACATCAAACTTTCAAAAGGGCTGTTGTCTTCTTATATTCGTGAAATTTCTAACAATCACCACTATGGAATAGAGCCGCAAAAGCAGCAGAGGATCATAGTGGACTACGGCGGAGCCAATGTGGCAAAGCCGCTCCATATAGGACACCTCAGATCCGCAATCATCGGAGAGAGCATCAAGCGTCTTGGCGCGTATATGGGCAACGAGATGATCGGAGATGTGCATCTGGGAGACTGGGGTCTGCAGATGGGACTCATCATAGAAGAGCTCAAGGCGAGAGGCAGGATAGATGAGAGCTTTACCATCGGAGAGCTTGAGGAGATATATCCTGCGGCATCAGCAAAGGCCAAGGAGGATGAGGCGTTCAGAACGGCAGCTCATGAGGCCACGAGGCTTCTTCAGGAGGGATATGAGCCGTACATAGCGGTATGGAAGCATATCATGGAGATATCAAAGGCTGATCTGAAGCAGAATTATGACACGCTGGATGTACACTTCGAGCTGTGGAAGGGTGAATCGGATGTTCAGTACATCATCCCGGGCATGGTGGAGGATCTGCTTGCAAGGGGCATAGCGTACGAATCTCAGGGCGCGGTTGTGGTTGATGTGTCACAGCCGGATGATCCTAAGGAGATTCCTCCGTGCCTGATCCGTAAATCAGACGGAGCAGCTTTGTATGCGACCAGTGACCTCGCGACGCTGGTTGAGAGGGAAAGAGAGTACGATCCGGACGGATACATCTATATCTCAGACAATCGTCAGGACATGCATTATACACAGTTCTTCCGCGTGGCGAAGAAGGCAGGGATAGTTCCGGAGGATCATTTCCTTGTGCATATAGGCTTCGGAACCATGAACGGAGCGGACGGCAGGCCGTTCAAGACCAGAGCCGGAGGCGTCATGCGCCTCGAGCATCTCATTGCGGATGTAAATGAGAGGGTTTACTCAAGGATTCTTGAGAATCGTGAGGTAACCGAGCAGGAGGCGAGAGAGACGGCCAAGATAGTCGGGCTTGCAGCAATCAAGTACGGCGATCTGTCAAACCAGGCAACAAAGGACTATATATTTGACACCGACCGGTTTACATCCTTTGAGGGCAATACCGGACCGTATATTCTGTACACCATAGTCAGAATCAAGTCGATTCTTGCAAAGTATGCTTCGGGAGGCGGATCCTACAGCTACGAGGATATCGCGGAAAGCACATCGGCGGGAGAAAAGCGACTTGAGCTGGCGCTGGTGAAATTTAATGATGTGATGGAGGGAGCGTGGAGAGATCTGGCGCCGCATAAGATATGTCAGTATATCTATGAGGTATCGGAGGCATTCAACTCGTTCTATCATGAAACAATGATTCTAACGGAGCCTGATGAGAAGAGGAGGAAGTCTTATCTGGCGAAGATAGATATAACCAAGGGTATCCTTACGGACTGCATCGGTGTGCTTGGCATACAGGCACCGGACAGAATGTAAGTGTGAAGGAAAAGAAGGGAGAGCTTTTCCGAAGCAGATTACCCAAAAGGCAACTATTAAGGAGGGAAATTCAGAAATGGCATTGGCTACATTCAAAGGCGGAGTGCATCCTAACGAGGGCAAGGAGCTCAGTATGAATGCACCCATCAGGGAGCTGATACCCCACGGCGAGATGGTATATCCGCTGTCACAGGGCATCGGTGCACCGTCGCAGCCTGCTGTCGCAGTCGGTGATCGCGTTCTTTGCGGACAGACCATCGCAACCGCAGGCGGATTTGTATCTGCCAACATTGTTTCTTCCTGCTCCGGTACTGTAAAGGCCATAGCGCCCCGCCTGACTCAGGTAGGAAGCATGGCAAACAGCATCATCATCGAGAATGATGACCAGTACGAGACTCTGGAAGGCATCAATGTTGCCAGGGATTATTCAGGATTTACCAAGGATGAGATCCTAGGTATGGTTAAGGCAGCCGGTATCGTCGGACTGGGCGGCGCCGGATTCCCGACTCATGTCAAGCTGGCTCCCAAAAACCCCGATGCAATTGATTATGTCATCGTCAATGCGGCGGAATGCGAGCCGTATATCACGGCTGACTACAGATGTCTTCTCGAAAAGAGCGAGATGCTCATCGAGGGACTGAAGATAATGGTCGGACTCTTTGACAACGCCAAGGGCGTGATCGCTATCGAGAACAACAAGCCGGAGGCTATAAAGAAGCTTAGAGAGCTGACTGTAAATGAGCCCAAGATAGAAGTGGCGGAGATGCTCACAAAATATCCGCAGGGCGGAGAACGCAATATCATCAATGCGATCACCGGAAGAACACTGAATTCATCCATGCTTCCTGCGGATGTGGGCTGCATAGTTGATAATGTTGACACCGTGATCTCGGTATATCTTGCTGTTGCGAGAAACTATCCGCTGATGAAGAGAATAGTGACAGTATCCGGAGACGCCATAGTCAATCCGGGCAACTTTGAGGTACGGATCGGAACGAATCTTCAGCAGGTTATAGAGGCGGCAGGCGGATTCAAGGCGGATCCGGAGAAGGTGATATCGGGAGGCCCCATGATGGGCTTTGCCATGTTCAATCTTGACGTGCCCATGACGAAGACAAACTCTGCAGTAACCGCTTTCCTTAAGGATGAGGTTGCACAGAGCCCCGTCACCGCGTGCATCAGATGCGGACGCTGCGTGGCTGCGTGTCCGGAGCATCTGGTTCCCCAGCTGCTCATGAAGGTGTCCATGGACAATGATTGCGAGGGCTTTGACGCACTCAACGGCATGGAGTGCGTGGAGTGCGGCTCCTGCGCATATGTATGTCCTGCCAAGAGACCGCTCACGCAGGCCTTCAAGAATATGAGACAGAAGACCGGCGCATGGAAGCGTGAGATGGCTGCCAAAGCCAAGGCAGAGGCTGAGGCCAAGGCCGCAGAAGCAAAGAAGGAGGAGAAATAATATGGAAAATTTATTGCATGTATCATCCTCTCCTCATGTAAGAGACAACTCATCTACGCAGGCGCTCATGAAGGATGTGTGCATCGCCATGATGCCGATGTGCATATACGGCATAGCCAATTTCGGAATGCATGCTCTTGTAGTGCTTATAGCTACGGTAGCGGCCTGCGTGGCGGCAGAATATGCATATGAAACTCTGATGAAGCGTCCCGTGACCATAGGTGATTATTCAGCGGTTGTGACGGGCATGATTCTGGCTCTGAACATGCCTCCGCAGGTTCCTGTGTGGATGCCCATGCTGGGCGGAGTATTTGCCATCGTGGTTGTAAAACAGCTCTATGGAGGTATAGGACAGAACTTCATGAACCCCGCACTTGCGGGCAGATGCTTCCTGCTGATCTCGTTTGCAGGAAAGCTCAACGACTTCACGAGCGAAAAGATCGGCTTTGATGCAGTGACAGGAGCTACGGCTCTGGCACAGATAAAGAGCACCGGAGCTACCGAGTATTCTCTTGCGCAGCTGTTTATGGGTCATATACCGGGAACCATCGGCGAGGTATCCACGATTTGCATACTGGCCGGCGCTGCATATATGATCTACAGAAAGGTCATATCCGCAAATATCCCGCTCACCTACATAGGAACATTTGCAGTATTCTATTTTATATTCGGCGGATTTGACGCATACAAAACAGTATGCGAGCTGTGCGCGGGCGGCCTTATGTTCGGCGCGTTCTTTATGGCCACAGACTATGTGACAAGCCCGATCACGCCCAAGGGGCAGATCGTATTCGGTGTATTCCTCGGAATCATGACAGGAATATTCAGACTTTGGGGCGCATCTCCTGAAGGCGTGTCCTATGCCATCGTGCTCGGCAATATGCTTGTACCGCTGATAGAGAAGGTTACGCTTCCGGTTGCATTCGGAAAGGAGGCGAAGAAATAATGAATAAGACTATCACAAAGGACGCTCTTATTTTGTTCGCCATCACGCTTATAGCGGGCGTGCTGCTGGGGCTGGCTCACGAGGTGACATTAGAGCCTATCGCAAAGGCTCAGGAGGCATCAACTCAGGCTACATATGCCTCCGTTTATCCCGATGCGGCAAGCTTTGAGGATGACGAGGCGATAAATCAGCTGCTGGAGCAGTCTGCCGATGAGATACTGACAAACTTCGGACTGAATTCTGCGATCAACTATGTAAAGGTCGCCTATGATGCATCCGGCAATCAATGCGGATATCTTGTATCTGCACAGGCCAAGGGATACGGCGGTCCGGTCAATATAGCGATCGGAATAACCGATGAGCTCAAGATCACAGGAATAGGATTTCTGTCTATAGACGAGACTCCGGGACTTGGAATGAAGGCCAAGGAGGAGACATTCTATGGCCAGTTTGCAGGAATGCCTGCGGACCATGCGCTGACGCTTACCAAGACGGCAAAGACCGCAGATGACCAGATTCAGGCTATCAGCGGCGCTACAAAGACGTCAAATGCCGTAACTGCAGCTACAAACTCGGCGATCTATTTTCTTACTACATATGTGATCAAGTGAGGTGAAACAGATGAATAAATGTACAGAACGCGTTGTCAACGGTGTCTGGACAGAGAATCCTCTGTTTGTACAGGCACTTGGAACCTGCCCGACGCTGGCCGTAACGACCTCGGTCATCAACGGCATCGGCATGGGCCTTTCCACTACGGTGGTACTTATACTTTCCAATATCATGATCTCCCTGCTCAGGAATATCATCCCGGACAAGGTTCGACTTCCTGCAGAGATCGTAGTTGTGGCTTCTTTCGTCACTATCGTAGATATGCTTATGGAGGGATTTACTCCGGGACTTTACGAGTCTCTCGGAATCTATATCCCCCTGATCGTCGTCAACTGCATCATCCTCGGACGCGCGGAGGCGTATGCCATGAAGTACGGTCCGCTGGAGTCTGCATTTGACGGAGTCGGCATGGGACTTGGATTTACAGTGGCGCTGGTGCTCATCGGTGCATTCAGAGAGCTGCTCGGAGCCGGACAGCTGTGCGGAATCACAGTGATGCCTTCAGCTTATACACCCATATCCATCTTCATACTTGCACCGGGCGCATTTCTTGTGTACGGATGTCTTACAGCGCTTCAGAACAAGCTCAAGATGCCGTGCGCGACCAACGGGGATGCCCCCGAGGGCAGCGAATGTGTATCCTGCGCCGGCAACTGCGGCGGATGCTCCATGTTTACACCGAATCATACTACGAAGAAATGACAGAAGGAGGAATGACAAATGGGTAAATTACTTGTTATAGCCATAAGCTCTTGTCTTGTGAGCAACGTCGTATTGAGCCAGTTCCTTGGAATCTGTTCATTTATCGGCGTATCAACCAGCGTCAATACGGCCGCCGGAATGGGCGGAGCCGTTATATTTGTCATCACGCTTGCATCTATGGTTGCGAGCCTGCTTTATCAGTTCATTCTGGTACCGCTGGGACTTGAGTACCTGAAGACTATCGTTTTCATCCTTGTTATCGCGGCACTGGTTCAGATAGTTGAGATGTTCATGCACAAATGTATGCCTGCACTCTACAATGCGCTGGGTGTATATCTGCCTCTGATCACCACAAACTGCGCGGTTCTTGGCGTGGCCATCACCAATGTGGATGAGAGCTACAATTTCATCCAGTCAGTGGTAAACGGCTTTGCGACATCTCTGGGCTATACGATAGCAATCATCATTCTGGCAGGCATCAGAGAGCATATGAAGGGCAATGAGATCCCCCACAGCTTTGAGGGTACGCCTATCGTGCTTATCACCGCTGCCCTGATGTCCATCGCATTCTTCGGATTTTCCGGAATGATGTAAGGAAGGGGGCACGAGGAATGAATATGGTTATTATATCAGCGGCGGTCATCGCCGTTGTGGGCATAGTCGTGGGCTTCGGACTCGGTATTCTGGGAGAGAAGTTCAAGGTTGAGATAGATGAGAGAGAGGCTGCAATCAGGGCGGAGCTTCCCGGCAACAACTGCGGCGGATGCGGATATCCGGGATGCGACGGTCTTGCCAAGGCCATAAACGAGGGGAAGGCTCCCTGCAATCAGTGCCCCGTAGGAGGTGCACCGGTAGGTGAGAAGATCGCAGCCATCATGGGCGTCACCGTAGAGGAGACAGCCAAGAAGGTGGCCTTTGTAAAGTGCAACGGCGGCTGCGATAAGGCTTCACAAAAAGACAGCTATTATGGTATACTTGATTGCTCAAAGGCTATGAATGTACCAGGCGGGAGCGATAAATCCTGCTCGTACGGATGCATGGGCTACGGTTCCTGCGTCAGAGCCTGCGAATTTGATGCTATCCATGTGATCAACGGTGTGGCCGTTGTCGATAAGGAAAAATGTGTAGCCTGCGGCAAGTGCGTCGCAGCCTGCCCGAAGAAGCTGATAGAGTTTGTGCCGTATGACACACATCATTTTGTAAGGTGCAACTCTCAGGATAAAGGCAAGGCGGTAAAGGATGTCTGCTCCGTCGGCTGCATAGGATGCACGGCATGCGTCAGAAACTGTCCGCAGAATACCATCAGCATGAATGGCAATGTGGCTGTTATCGATTACACCAATTGCATCAATTGTGGCCTCTGCGCACAGAAATGTCCGACAAAGGCTATCCTCGCAGAGGCATAAAGCAAATATATATGAGTTAGAAGGAGATTACCCCAATGAACGTTACTTCCGAAAAACTGGAACACAGCACGGCAAAGATGACCATCTCGATTCCTGCAGATGAGTTCAAAAAAGCTGTTACGGCAGCCTATAACAAGGAGAAAGGCAGATATGCGGTTCAGGGCTTCAGAAGAGGCCATGCACCTCAGGCCTTCATCGAGAAGCTGTACGGAGCCGGTGTGTTCTACGAGACCGCAGCAAATGCTCTCATCGATGAGTCGTATCCGAAGGTGGTTGAGCAGGAGACTGAGCTCGATATTGTATCAAGACCGGAGATCAATGTTATTCAGATCGAGGCAGGTCAGGACTTCGTATATACCGCGCTTGTCGCTGTAAGACCCGAGGTTAAGCTGGGTACATATAAGGGAGTGAAGATCACCAAGGCTGATGAGACGGTCTCTGATGAGGACGTCGAGGAAGCTATCAAGAAGGAGCAGGAGCGCAATTCGCGCCTTGTAAGCGTGGAAGGAAGAAGCGCACAGGACGGTGATACTGCGGTTATAGATTTTGACGGAAGTATCGACGGGGTATCCTTTGACGGAGGTAAGGGAGAGGAGTATTCTCTCGTGCTTGGCTCCGGCTCGTTCATACCTGGATTTGAGGAGCAGCTTGTGGGTCACGGTGCAGGCGAGCATGTTGATGTGAATGTGACATTCCCGGAAGATTATCATGCAAAGGACCTTGCGGGCAAGGCGGCAGTCTTCGCAGTTGATATCAAGGAAGTAAAGACAAAGGAGCTTCCCGCTCTGGATGATGAGTTTGCCTCGGAGGTAAGCGAATTCGATACCATGGAGGAGTACAGAGCCGATGTCAGAAAGAAACTTGAGGAGACGAAGAAGAACTCGGCCAAGTATGCAAATGAAAACGCAGCTGTAGATGCAGCCGTTGCCGCGGCAGAGGTCGAGATGCCTGAGCTGATGGTTTCCACAAGGGTGGACGACACTATCAATGAGCAGGATCGAAGGATGCGGGCGCAGGGAATCTCTATGGCCGACTATATGAAGTATACCAACACAACCATCGACCAGCTCAGAGATCAGTTCCGTCCTGAGGCAGAGCGCTCACTTAAAACAAGCCTTGTGCTTGAAGCGGTAGCCAATGCCGAGAACATCGAGGTTTCAGACGAGGATGTTGAGGCAGATGTAAAGAAGACAGCTGACAACTACAAGATGTCTGAGGATGATATCAAGAACTACTTCAACGATGCTGTCAGAGAGAATATCAAGCAGAATCTTCGCATACAGAAAGCGGTAGAGCTGATCGCGGATGCTGCTGTTGCCGAATAAGCAGATTGAACCCCGACTGCACGGGAAAGTTTGGAGGTTCGGGTGTTTTAACACCCGAACCAAACTTGATTGAAGATTCAAATACGAGTGTGTGCAAGCACGGCTCGTGCTTGAATCCGGAGGACAAATATGAGTTTAGTTCCATATGTGATTGAGTCGACGAGCAGGGGAGAGAGGTCATATGACATCTACTCCCGTCTGCTCAATGACAGGATCATCTTTCTGGGAGAAGAGGTTAATGATGTGACTGCAAGCCTTGTTGTCGCACAGCTTCTCTTCCTGGAGTCCGAGGATCCGTCTAAGGACATAAGCCTTTATATAAACAGCCCCGGAGGTGTCATAACCTCCGGTATGGCGATATATGATACCATGCAGTATGTCAGATGCGATGTATCAACCATATGCATCGGCATGGCTGCCAGCATGGGAGCATTTCTTCTGGCGGGAGGCGCAAAGGGAAAACGCTATGCGCTGCCGCATGCTCAGATCATGATACATCAGCCGTCCGGCGGTGCTCAGGGTCAGGCTACCGAGATAAGCATAGCCGCAGAGCAGATTCTCAAGACAAGAAAGCTGATGAACGAGATGCTTGCTGCCAATACAGGCAAGCCGTACGAGCAGCTGTGCATCGATACTGAGCGTGACAATTATATGACTGCTCAGGAGGCTCTTGACTATGGGCTTATAGATAAGATCATAGAACATCACTGAAGAGGTCAATGAATTGGCAAACAAGAGAGAACCAAGATTATGCTGCTCTTTCTGCGGCAAGAGCGCGGATCAGGTAAGAAAGCTGCTGTCCGGCCCGAACGGGATATTCATATGTGATGAATGTGTGGAGCTATGCTCCGAGATACTGGATGAGGAGCTGAATTATACTGATTTTCCGAGCGCAGCAGACAATGAGATAAATCTTCTCAAGCCGCGTCAGATAAAGGAGTTTCTGGATGAATATGTCATAGGACAGGATGAGGCGAAACGCGTGCTTTCTGTAGCGGTTTACAACCACTACAAGCGCATCAAGTCCAATGTCAAGTCTGATGTGGAGATCCAGAAGAGCAATATACTCATGCTCGGTCCTACTGGATCGGGTAAGACATATATCGCGCAGACACTGGCTAAGATATTGAATGTCCCATTCGCTATAGCCGATGCCACCACATTGACGGAGGCCGGATATGTGGGAGAGGATGTGGAGAACATCCTGCTGAAGCTGATCCAGGCCGCAGATGATGATGTAAAGCGTGCGGAGTACGGAATCATCTACATAGATGAGATCGATAAAATAACCAAAAAGAGTGAGAATGTGTCGATAACCAGGGATGTGTCCGGCGAGGGCGTGCAGCAGGCATTGCTGAAGATCCTTGAGGGAACGGTGGCCAATGTTCCGCCTCAGGGAGGAAGAAAGCATCCGCAGCAGATGACCATACCGATCAACACAACCAATATCCTGTTCATATGCGGAGGTGCGTTCTCAGGCCTCGAGAGCATCATAGAAAAGCGCATGAGCAACGGCGGCATAGGCTTCAACTCGGAGCTGGTGGAGAAAAACTCTCTCGCCATGGATGAGCTGTTCAAGCAGGTGATGCCGGAGGATCTGATGAAATTCGGTCTGATACCTGAGTTCATAGGACGGGTTCCGATAACAGTGGCGCTGGATTATCTGGACAGAGATGCGCTCATCCGCATACTCAAGCAGCCCAAGAATGCACTCACGAAGCAGTATATGAAGCTCTTTGAGTATGACGATGTCAAGCTTGAATTTACAGATGAGGCTTTGGAGAGGATAGCGGATCTGGCTATTGAGAGAAAGACAGGAGCCAGAGGTTTGAGGAGCATCATGGAGTCGGTGATGCAGGATGTGATGTATGAGATACCCTCTGATCCGACTATTGGTATAGTCACCATCACCAGAGATGCCGTAGACAAGGTATCGGGTCCTGAGATCACAAGGCGGGCCGTTGAGGTTGAAAAGAAAAAGAAGATGAGAGCCGATTCATCCGAAAGGGCCGAGTCAGTATGATAGTAAAAGAAGCTGTTCTTGAGACCGTATGCGGAATCACCAGCAGACTTCCGGACAATCATGCCGCGGAGATAGCGCTTGCAGGGAAGTCCAATGTAGGTAAGTCGAGTTTTATAAATTGTCTGCTGGGACGCAGATCACTTGCGAGAACATCCTCGGAGCCCGGCAAGACCAGGACGATAAATTTCTATCATATAAACGGGAGCTTTTATCTGGTGGATCTTCCGGGATACGGCTTTGCCCGTGTCAGTATGGATGAGAGACAGCGATGGGCGGATATGATCAACAGATATCTGGACGGATCAAGGATGCTCAGATCTGTATTTATGCTGGTTGATATCCGACATGAGCCGGGAGAAAATGATAAAAAGATGTACGAGTGGATCCGAAGCCGAGGCTACGATCCGGTCATTATAGCGACAAAGTCGGACAAGATAAAGAGAAGCCAGCTGCAGAAGCAGACAGCGATGATCCGCAGAGAGCTCGGCATGCAGTCTCATGAGCTGTGCATACCGTTCTCAGCCCAGTCAAAGCAGGGACGCGAGGAGGTATGGAAATACATCGATTCGCTGGTTTCGGATGACGGGAATCAGAAAGAGTTACAGAAAATATAAAGCAATCCCCGGGCAGATGCGATGACGCAAGGCCCGGGGATTGTTTGATGTCAGGTCAGACTTTTGAAAAGATATGCGTAGATATCGGTGCTTTTATCAGCCCAGCTTGAGGATATGGCCTTTGCGTGCTGCTCGTCGGGAACTGAAATATCAAGACCGATAACAAGGTTTTTGCCGTCACGCACCTCACAGTGCACCAGATAATCCTGATTGCCGGATTTCGTGTATTCCGCGGATGCTGCGATCTCGCAGCGCATGCTGAACTGATTTTCATCAATATACGCGTCCATGTCGGCTACAATAGCCGCGGGGATCTGCTTGCCGAAAAACTCAAGCGTCTGTGTTCCGTCGTCGGTGATCTCGTAGCGGGTCGTGTTGTGTATGCTTTGCTCAAGTATAAGCCCTGTGGAGGCCAGCTCCTTGAGTACCTGCTGAAGATGAGAAAAATCAGTATACTCCTTCATCAGCATGAAGTCTGAGAGCTGCGCTCCGGTGAGCGGTATCCGCACCTTGTCGAGCATATAAATTATCATCAGCTTATATAGTGTTCTGGGCTCAAGAGACATAGCAAGGCTCCTGTAATGAATGATGGCAAAAGTGGGTAAAGCAGCGTAAAAACATGGTTCGGTGCTTTATGATAGCAAGTAAATTCTTTAATTTCAAGCCGCATTGTGGTAAAATCAGGGACATATGCGTGAAAAGATAAACAAGCTTGCAAAAGGCAATATAGACGATGTCAGGCCTCTGATAAAGATCATTCCGGAGAGGCTTGATTTTGTTACGCAAAAGGGAGAACTGATCAAGGCGGATGTGCTCCTGAAGACGCAGAACCATGTTCCGATGAAGGCACTGGCATATTCGCAGGATCCTCGTGCGAAGGTTCTGACACCGTCATTCGGGGGAAGTACAGCCGTGCTGCGGCTGCAGTTCAACTACGCTGTATATGATACAGAAGGAAGCTACAGCGGAGAGATACTGCTGGTGACAAACGGCGGGGAATTCAGGCTGCCGTATACTATAACCATACATAAAGACAAGAATGAAGAGCTTTTTGATGCGCTGAAGTCGATCGAGGATTTTGACAAGATAGCATGCACGGATGAGAGTGCGGCTCTGAGACTTTTTCAGTACAATAACTTCACGGGTGCGGCATTTATGCGGGATCCGGTTGTTCTGATGCTGTACGGAGCATTTTCGGGAAGGCCGGACAAGCTTCTGGCTATGCGTCAGTTTATACGGGCGGTCAGAAGATATACCGGCAAAGATGCGGCCGAGTATAAAAGCGGCGATACCGGATATGCCGTACATACTGAATATGCAAAAGTCAAAGCCGAGACAGATGATTTGCAAGGCGATGATATTATACCAAAAGCAGACGCAAAGGAGCAGAGGCCGCACAGTCTGAGGTATTACTTTGCGAGATATTACAGAGAGCGACTCGACTATGAGATAGGGGAGTGCAAAAGCGAAGAGCTTCTGCAGCAGATGAAAGCGACGCTTGATGAGATGTCGGAGTATGAGCTGGAGAATCCGTTTATCACTCTGCTCAAGGCCGAAAATGTGCTGCTTTCGGGAGACAGCGTACAGGCTGCCGGGATACTGGGAAGCGTCAAGACAAAGATACAGAACAATCGTCAGCGCTATCTGGACGAGTATTTTCTGCTTGAATTCATCAATTGCAGGATAAACAATGCCAATTCGAGATGCGCATCATATATCCGGCTGCTCAGAAAGTTCATAGCAGAAGAGAAAAAGAGCAATCTTTTTATATATCTGGTACGGACGGACGATACGGTCAAAAGAGACAGCGGGGCATTTCACGATCTCATGCACAGGCTGTATGACGATGGTTACAGATCACCCTTCCTGTATCTGGAGTATGTAAGGTTTTTAAATGAACACCCGGAATATCTGCATGATCCCACAGGGCTTGACATGAATGCTCTGTTTTTCGGATGCAGAAATGATATGCTTTCCGAAAAACTCGTGGCTGAGCTGGTCAGCCGGGCGACGCTGCTGAACCTGAACAACATACTGTACTATCCGATTTTTGCAAGCCTTTATAAAAAGACGGAAAGCGATCAGCTCCTTCAGGCCATATGTTCGACGCTTATCCGCGCTGACAGAAGGGAAACGCTGTATCATCACTGGTATGCAGCGGGAGTTGAGCATAAGATACAGATAAACGGAATATATGAATACTACCTGTATACGGCACCGTCCTGCGAGCCTGAGATAGCTGAGGATGTGCTGGTGCATTTTTCCGGCCCGGACAGTCTTGACGGCGCTACACGGGGAAAGCTCTATGGATATGTGGCAAGCCACAAGGATACAGACAGTCTGATCTACCGGGTATACGAACCGAAGATACGGGCATTTGCACTTTCGATGCTCAAAGAGAGACGCATAAACAGCGAGCTTGCCGTGATATACAGACAGCTTTTTGAATCACGCGCCGATCTGGAGGAGTATTACGACTATCTTCCGGAGATACTTTGCACACACAGATACGCCTGTGCGGATACGGCGATAAAGGGATTCGTGGCGCTTTATCCGCAGCTGCAGCACGAGCATGTGTTCACGCCGGATGAAGCGGGTACTGCATATATCCCGGTCATATCTGATGATATGATAGTTCTGACTCAGGACGCATACGGAAACCGCTATTGCGACAGAGAGGTGTCTGCGCAGAGACTCTTTGACGAAAAGGAACTGATGGACATCTGCAGGTTCAGATGTCCGAAGAATCTGATAGTACAGCTGATAACCGCAGACGGTATCCTAAAGGCAGAGGATATAAGCGACGAGCAGATACATATTCTGGAAAATGCAGCCGAGTCGCTGCCTCTTTCAGATACATACAAGGTGCAAATCGACCGCAGACTGATAGATTTTTATGACAGCGAGGCTTCACAGGGCTTTAAGTCCGGATATATGCAGGCTATCCGCAAGGCAGACCTGGATCGCCGGTACAGGAGCAGACTCGTGGGGGCGCAGATCCGGGCAGGTCTTTATCAGGAAGCATTTGCCGGTATATGCATGGACGGCTTTGATGATGTAGACAGCACCCTGCTTCAGGAGATGTGCACAAAGCTGATACTGAGCGATGCCTCAAAAAATCGCGAGCAGCTGCTTCAGGTGGCGCTTGAAACGATGAAGCGGAACTGCTGCGACAAGCTCACGCTTGATTTTCTGTGTGAGCATTTCAACGGCTCATCGCAGGACATGTACAGTGTGCTTGAGAATGCCATAAATGACGGTATCGATACAGGAGATCTGGAGGAGCGGCTGCTGGCACAGCTGATATTTGTCGATGATACAGAGCTGATAGACAGAGTCTTCGGCTGGTATGTTCAAAGGAAGCGGGCGAGCGAGCAGATCGTCAAGGCATATTTCACGATCAGAACATACAGATATTTTCTGTATGATGAGCCCACTGATGGAACCGTCTTCGAGTACATAGAGTCGGTTATAGCGGGTCTGCCGGATCCGACTGCTCTCCCTGTCATACATCAGCTTGCGCTGACCAGATTCTATTCTCAGCAGGAGCAATGCACTCAGGAGCAGATAAAGATCGCAGAGGTGCTTGTACGCAGTCTGTTTTTGAAGGGATATGCATTTCCGTACTTCAAAAAGCTGGGGCAGTATTTCAAGCTTCCCCGGGAGCTGCAGGATGACGTGATGACAGTATATGCAGCCAAGGGTGCGTCAAAGCCGTATGTTATGACCAGGCTTGAGCCGGGCGAAAGCGAGTACAGGCTGGATTCGCTGAAGAGGATGTACAAGTCCATGTATGTTCTTGACAAGATCATTTTCGACGATGAAAAGCTGTATTATGAGATATATGAGATTGAGGACGGGATAGATACCCTGAAGGCACAGGGCGTTCTGAGTCCGCAGGACAGCCGCTGCGGCGGAGAAGTCCGTGCAGAGAATGTACCGGAGGATGCCGGGTGCGGCGACAGGCATCGCTTCAATCGCATAAATGAGATGATAGGGAATTTTAAATCCGGCGACGAGACAGCCTTGAGACGCAATATGGATGAGTACATGACCGGATCAAGGATAGTATCGAAGCTTTTTAACAGAGGGAAATGAGGTGAGCGTCCGTGGCAAAAGTTGTACTTGGGATAGATCTCAGGGATGATGGCACTACGCTTGCGTTTTACGGCAAGGAGGAGACGCTTAAGATCCCCACAGTCATATGCCGCTCTACCGAGAAGGACTGCTGGCTGATAGGAGAAGCGGCATATGAGAAGGCTCTGACCGGGCTGGGAGTGATCACGGACAAGCTGCTGACACTGGCGCTTAAGGACGGGAGCTCCACCATATTCAATACAAGATATCACGGCAGGATGCTGCTCAGAGAGTACCTGAAGGCAGCCATCGATCAGGCCATAGCACTGTGTGATGCCACATATCCGGATGAGATAGCCGTCACTATAGAGGAGATCTCCAGAAATGCGGTCGAGGCTATCACTACATGCCTGTGCGAGCTCGGATACAACCGGGAGCATGTTCATGTGATAAGCACATCCGAGAGTTTTATATACTATGTGATGAGCCAGAAAAACGAAATCAGCAACAACATAGTCGGTATGTTCTATCTCTCGGATGTATCGCTGAAATATTATGAGATGAAGGTGCAGAGAGGACCGCGCAGAACTGTGGTATATGCGGACAGTATGGATCTGGATGAGGGCTTCAATCTGAATATCCTGAACAGCTCATCCGGAGCGGGAATGGCGGACAAGATACTTCTTTCGTGTGCGGAAAGACTTTTTCAGAAAAAGGTGTTTTCAGCGGTCTTTCTCACCGGCAAGGGCTTTGAGAATCAGGACTGGGCGCCGAATTTTCTGAGATTTATCTGCAACAGAAGAAAGGTATATGTAGACGGAGAGGTATTTGCAAGAGGCGCAGGCTATCGCGGGATTGATTTCAGCAACAATGTGTTCAACTTTTCGTGTATATGTGACGGAAGGATAAGCGCATTTGTCAAAATGGATGTGTCAAAGGGAGATCGCAGTGTTCCGTATCCGCTGGCCAATGTAGGCTCAACATGGTATGACATCGACAATACGGTCACGGTCATGCCGGAGGGAGTCAGGGACATAGAGGTCACCATCATCCCGGTTGACAACAGCCGCAGAAGAAAGATAGTGCGGATACCGCTTGATTTTCTGCCGAAGAGACCTCCGAGGACTACAAAGGTAAGCATTCGTACTACATTCTCTGATGTGAATACGCTGAGACTGGAGATAAGGGACGAGGGTCTGGGAGAGCTGTTTCCCGCATCCGGAGCACATACAGTGCAGGAGGTGGGACTATGGGATTGATACTGTGCCCGCAGAACAATGTGGCTCATCCGCTTTATATCGCGGATCTCGGAGTTCACATCCGCAGCATAGAGGAGCTGTGCTATGTTATATATCAATATCCGCTGCTGGTGATGGATGACTTCATTGACGATGGCTTCATGGAATTTATATCGGATGACCTGAAGCTTTCGGATTATCTGCATCAGATGGAAAAGGCAGGAGGACGCCAGCCTGATACCGATGAACTTCTGTGCGGGATACTTGAATATTCAGAGCTCTATAAAAAAGAAGAGCTGGCGGCGTACAGAGAAAAGCTCAGATCCATGCGTGAGATGAGAACTGAGGAGTATGCACTGTGCAAGGCGGATTTTATGTTCGAGATCTCCAGATACGGGCAGGCTATAAGATATTACAACAAGGCTCTGCGATCTTACGGAGACGGAACAGGACCATCCTTTGCCTCGGCAGCAGTGAGGGCTGCTACCGGAGGGGAGAGGAGAAAGGAGCTTTTATCCAGGCTCTATGAATCAATCGGGGATGCGCAGGCCAATCTGATGCTGTATCGGGAGGCTTATGATAACTACAGTCAGGCGAATGCTATAGATGCGGACAGCAGGCTGCGCAAGAAGATATATTTTCTCTCGCTTATAGACCCTACGGTGCAGAATCGTAAGCTGTATGCGGCGTATCTGGGTGAGGATATAGAGGATGCCTGGGGCGAGGAATATGATGCGGCGGTGCGGGAGTCTACAAAGGGAACAAAGGGCGCAGAGCTGGATGCCGTGTTTGACCAGGATATGGTCAAGAAAAGGCGCGCTGTAACAGAGATACTGGGAAGATGGAAGCAGGAATACAGAAGGATGCTGTGAGGCAGGGAGGAAAGGATGAAAGAACTGGAAAAGACTTACAATCCGTCCGAGATAGAGGGAAGATTGTACGACAAGTGGCTTGCGAATAAGTATTTCCATGCAGAGGTAAATGAAAAGAAGAAAGCATTTACCATAGTCATGCCGCCTCCAAATATCACGGGACAGCTCCATATGGGGCATGCTCTGGACAATACCCTGCAGGATATACTGACCAGATACAAGAGGATGCAGGGCTATGAGGCGCTCTGGCAGCCGGGAACGGATCATGCCGCCATCGCCACGGAGGTCAAGGTCATCGAAAAGCTCAAAAAACAGGGCATAGACAAGCATGATCTGGGCCGCGAGGGCTTTCTGAAGGAGACATGGAAGTGGCGTGATGAATACGGCAAGAAGATCAT
>CAVIJY010000023.1:0-26501 GCA_963643215.1 Lachnospiraceae bacterium
AAGGAAGTTCGTTTGTCACCGAATATTGACACTAATGACCTTAACACGAAGATCGGTGCGGCAAGAAAGTTTCTGGAAAAGGGTAATAAAGTCAAAGTTTCTCTTAGATTCCGAGGCCGCGAGATGGCGCATATGAATCAGTCAAGATATATGCTTGACGATTTTGCGACAGCACTTGCAGACATTGCCGTCATAGACAAGCCGTCCAAGCAGGAAGGCAGAAGTCTGGTAATGTTTCTGAATGCTAAGAAGAACTAACTAAGGAGGATATAGAAATGCCAAAGGTAAAAACTAAAAGAGCGGCTGCGAAGAGATTCAAGGCAACAGCTACGGGAAAGCTTGTAAGGAATAAAGCATATAAGTCTCATATCTTAGCTAAGAAGTCCACCAAGAGAAAGAGAAACCTTAGAAAAGACATCGTTACGGATCATACAAATGCAGCCGTGATGAGAAAGATCTTACCGTATCTTTGATCAGACAGACTATAGGCTAGAATGAGGAGGATATAAATCATGGCAAGAGTTAAAGGTGCTATGCACGCAAAGAAGAAGCACAACAGAGTATTGAAGATGGCGAAGGGCTACAGAGGCGCTCGCTCCAAGCAGTATAGAATCGCAAAGCAGTCGGTTATGAGAGCTCTTACTTCTGCATACAGAGGCAGAAAGGAGAGAAAGAGACAGTTCAGACAGCTCTGGATCGCCCGTATCAATGCGGCATGCAGGATGAATGATATCTCGTACTCACAGTTCATGCACGGACTCAAGCTCGCAGAGGTTGAGATTAACAGAAAGATGCTTGCAGACCTCGCTGTCAGCGATGCAGAGGGATTTGCTGCGCTTGTTGGTGCAGCAAAGGCAAAGCTTGCATAAGCAGCAAATAAATACAAAACCGCACAGGCAGGAGATCTGTTCTCCTGCCTGAAATTTACTTTGAAAGTGTTGCCAAGCGACCAGACAGACTGCGAGCTTGCGCGCAAGGATGGCTGGGCATTTGGCAACCAAGCCGGTATGAGTAAGTAGGGCGATAGCCCGGATTACGAATACCGGTGGCAGTTGTGGGAGTGCCAAAGGCACGAAACAACTGACTTTCAGTCATGACGGTATTTTTGTTATAAAGTGTTGCCAAGCGACCAGACAGACTGCGAGCTTGCGCGCAAGGATGGCTGGGCATTTGGCAACCAAGCCGGTATGAGTAAGTAGGGCGATAGCCCGGATTACGAATACCGGTGGCAGTTGTGGGAGTGCCAAAGGCACGAAACAACTGACTTTCAGTCATGACGGTATTTTTGTTATAAAGTGTTGCCAAGCGACCAGACAGACTGCGAGCTTGCGCGCAAGGATGGCTGGGCATTTGGCAACCAAGCCGGTATGAGTAAGTAGGGCGATAGCCCGGATTACGAATACCGGTGGCAGTTGTGGGAGTGCCAAAGGCACGAAACAACTGACTTTCAGTCATGACGGTATTTTTGTTATAAAGTGTTGCCAAGCGACCAGACAGACTGCGAGCTTGCGCGCAAGGATGGCTGGGCATTTGGCAACCAAGCCGGAGACTATGGAACGGCAATAAAAAAACAGCCTCACGGCTGCTTTGATGAGCAAATGCAGAAGAAGGGACTTGAACCCTCAAGGTATTGCTACCACACGGACCTGAACCGTGCGCGTCTGCCAATTCCGCCACTTCTGCGCTGCAACGAGACTGATTATATTCTACAGGTAAAACATTGTCAAGGAGGAAGTTTTATGAAAATGTTGGAGGATCGGATCAGGAAGGACGGAGTGGTCATAAATTCGGATATCCTGAAGGTAGACAGCTTTTTCAACCATCAGATGGATGTGAAACTGTATGAGGAGATGGGCAAGGAATGGAAGCGCCTGTTCGACGGGCTGGGTGTCAACAAGATTCTTACGATAGAGGCATCCGGGATAGGGATGGCATGCTTTACGGCCAAAGCCTTCGACTGCCCGGCTGTGTTTGCCAAGAAGACACTGAGCAGCAATATAGGCGATGACTTCTACACGGCCAAGGTCATATCCTTCACCAAGGGCCTGACATATGATGTTACGGTATCCAAGAAGGTCCTCGGACCGGATGACAATGTTCTTATAATAGATGATTTCCTGGCAAACGGAGCCGCGCTGTCCGGCCTGATAGGCATATGCAAAAAGGCGGGCGCACATGTCATAGGCTGCGGCATAGGCATAGAGAAGGCATTTCAGCCCGGCGGCGATGCCATAAGAGCTATGGGATACCGGGTTGAGTCCCTTGCGAGGATTGCGTCCATGGATTCGGAAAATCGGATAGTTTTCTGTGAAAACCCCCGGCAAAATCAACATAATTAACAATAGACTTTGGTTTTTGCCATGATAAGATGGTTATTGTGATTGCTCACAGTTATGTTTCATCTTTTTTGGAGGAAAAATATGAAAAAAATAGTATCTATCGTACTTGCGGCATGTATGGCGATGTCACTTGTGGCATGCTCATCAGGCTCATCGAGCAAAGAGACAACTGCTGCTTCGGCAGAGAGTGCGGCTGAGACGACTGCGCAGGCGGCAGGAGAGAGCGCAGCTGAGACGGCGGCACAGGCAGCCGACGCAAAGGAGGTAAAGGTAGGCTTTATCTTCCTTCATGATGAGAACTCTACATATGACAGAAACTTCATGGATGCAGCTAAAGCAGCATGCGAGGCACAGGGCGTAGAGTACATGCAGAAGACAGGTATTCCGGAGTCCAACGAGTGCTACGAGGCCGCAGCCGATCTGATCGATCATGGCTGCAATGTGATCTTTGCAGACTCCTTCGGTCATGAGTCATATCTGCTTCAGGCGGCAAAGGAGTATCCGGATGTTCAGTTCTGCCATGCTACAGGTACGATGGCACATACAGAGCAGCTTGAGAACTTCCATGATGCATTCGCAGCTATATATGACGGACGTTATCTGGCAGGCGTGGCAGCAGGAATGAAGCTCAATGAGATGATTGAGGCAGGTGAGTTTACTGCTGATGAGGCAAAGGTCGGATATGTAGGCGCATTCACATATGCAGAGGTTATCTCAGGATATACAGCATGGTTCCTCGGTGTTCGCAGCGTATGCCCCACAGCTACCATGGAGGTTTCCTTCACAGGTTCATGGTATGATGAGGCGGCAGAGAAGGAGAAGGCTCAGATGCTTATAGCCAACGGTTGCAAGCTGATCAGCCAGCATGCGGATTCCATGGGCGCTCCGACAGCATGTGAGGAGGCAGGCGTTCCGAATGTATCCTACAACGGTTCAACCATCTCCGCATGCCCGAACACATTCATCGTTTCATCCAGAATCAACTGGCAGCCTTATATGGAGCACATGATCGAGTGTGCAAAGACAGGAACTGCCATCGAGTATGACTGGACAGGAACTCTTGCAACAGGCTCTGTAGTTCTCACAGATGTAAACGAGGCTGCTGCAGCAGAGGGTACAGCTGATAAGATCGCAGAGGTTAAGGCGCAGATAGAGGACGGAAGCCTTCATGTATTTGATACGACGACCTTTACCGTAGGCGGCGAGACACTTACATCATACATGGCTGATGTTGATACCGACGAGGCATATACAAAGGATACAGAGGCCGTTTCAGACGGATACTTCCATGAGTCAGAGTACCGTTCGGCTCCTTACTTTGATGTTCAGATCGACGGAATCACTCTTCTTGACACTGCATTCTGATCTTTGATACCATTGGAGGCGGGATTATCGTAATCCCGCCTTTTTACTTTTTGAACGGAGAATTTATCGCGTGGAATCTGTACCGGCTATTGAACTGAAAAACATCAGCAAGAGCTTCGGACAGACCGTCGCCAATGACGACGTATGTTTGAAGGTTGACTATGGAGAGATTCTCGCCATACTCGGTGAGAACGGAAGCGGCAAGACGACGCTTTTGAATATGATCTCCGGCATCTATTTTCCGGATTCGGGAGAGATCTTCGTCGACGGAAAGGAAGTTGCGATTCGCTCTCCCAAGGATGCGTTTGCCTGCAGAATCGGCATGATCCATCAGCATTTCAAGCTGGTGGATGTCTTTAATGCAACGGAGAACATCATTCTGGGTCTGGAGGATGAGGGCGGAAAGTATGATCTGAAGGCTGCAGAGGCCAGGGTCAAGGCCATAAGCGAGCAATACGGCTTCGAGCTGGATCCTGAGAAGAAGATCTATGAGATGTCGGTGTCCGAGAAGCAGACTGTAGAGATCATCAAGGTGCTGTACCGCGGAGCGGACATACTGATGCTGGATGAGCCCACAGCTGTGCTTACGCCGCAGGAGACGGACAAGCTGTTTGCCGTACTTCGCCGGATGAAGGCGGACGGAAAGGCAGTGGTCATCATCACACACAAGCTTCATGAGGTGCTCTCGATATCCGACAAGGTGGCTGTACTTCGCAAGGGCAAGTATATAGGAACCGTGGAGACTGCAAAGACGGATGAAAACGCACTGACGGAGATGATGGTCGGCAAGAAGGTCAGCCTGAATATCGACAGACCCGAGCCCGTAAACCGCCAGGAAAGGCTCATCGTAGCTCATCTCAACTGTGTAAACCGCGAGGGCGTCAAAGTTCTCGATGATGTGACATTTACCGCATATTCGGGAGAGATCCTCGGCATAGCCGGCATAGCCGGAAGCGGGCAGAGAGAGCTTCTGGAGACCATCGCGGGGCTTCAGCCGGTCATAAACGGCGGCATACAGTACATAGTGCCGGATACCGGGGAGATAAAGTTTCTAAGAGATCTGACGCCTCTTCAGATAAGAGAGCTTGGCGTGCGGCTGTCCTTTGTGCCTGAGGATCGACTCGGCATGGGACTAGTCGGCAACATGGATATCGTGGACAATATGATGCTTCGAAGCTATACAAAGGGACATTCTGTATTCCTGAACAGAAAGGATCCCAGAGATCTGGCGCAGAAGATCATAGATGAGCTTGAGGTAGTGACTCCGTCGGCTTCAACGCCCGTAAGACGGCTTTCAGGCGGAAATGTTCAAAAGGTGCTGGTAGGTCGTGAGATCGCTGCTGCGCCTACGGTATTTATGGCGGCATATCCGGTTCGCGGTCTTGATATCAATTCATCATATCTTATCTATGAGCTTTTAAATAAGCAGAAGATGCGCGGAACAGCGGTGATATTCGTGGGTGAGGATCTGGATGTGCTTGTGGAGCTGTGCGACCGCATCATGGTTATCGGCTCCGGAACCATCACCGGCATAGTAAACGGCAAGGAAACGACGAAGGAGGAGCTTGGACTTCTTATGACAAAGGAGGTGCATCATGACAGGCAGAAACAGTAATCAGCCCATGTTTCACCTCTCCAAGAGAGCTTCGCTGGCGTGGTGGCAGTCATGGCTCATACGTGTAGGTTCGGTAGCGGCAGCGCTTTTGGTATGTGCGATAGTCACGGTTGTCATGACAGGACTGAATCCCATAGAGGTATTTGCGGCTATGCTTGACGGCGCCTTCGGGACGAACCGAAGGCTGTGGGCGCTGGCACAGAGGACAGCTATACTGCTGTGTGTTGCTCTGGCATTGACCCCTGCGTTCAAGATGAGATTCTGGAATACCGGCGGAGAGGGTCAGATACTGGTCGGCGGACTGGCTACTACGGTAGTGATGATGTTTATAGGCGACAGGCTTCCTGCACCGCTGCTGTATCTCGCCATGTTCGCATCGAGCATGCTCGCCGGAGCGCTCTGGGGACTTCTTCCTGCGCTGTTTAAGGCAAAGTGGAATACCAACGAGACGCTCTTTACATTGATGATGAACTATATCGCCATCCAGCTGGTGTCATACTTTGTTTATCAGTGGGCGGTTCCGAAGGGGTCAGGCAAGATAGGCATCATCAACCAGAAGTCGCAGACCGGATGGCTTCCTGCCATAGCGGGAAAGAACTATCTGCTGAATATCCTGATCGTAGCTGCGGTTCTGATATTTGTGTATATATATCTGGCGTATTCAAAGCACGGATATGAGATATCAGTCGTGGGAGAGAGTGAAAACACGGCCAGATACATAGGCATAGATGTGCCCAGAGTCATCATCAGAACCATGGTTCTGTCGGGAGCGCTGTGCGGCCTGGCCGGATTGCTGCTGGTGGCCGGAACTGATCATACCATCACCAGAGATACTGCCGGCGGACAGGGCTTCACCGCGATCATGGTATCATGGCTCGCCAAGTTTGATCCTGTATATATGGTTCTGACATCGCTGCTGATATGCGCTCTCGAGAAGGGCGCCGGAGAGATATCGACTCAGTTCTCGCTGAATGCCAGCTTTGCGGATATCATAACAGGAATCATCATCTTCTTTATCATAGGAAGTGAGTTCTTTATCAACTATCAATTCAAGCTTTACCATGCGCAGGAGGACTGAATATGATCATATCATTTTTGCAGCGTGCGATTATTCAGGGGATACCTCTGCTTTTTGGCTCTACAGGCGAGATATTGACGGAGAAGTCCGGACATCTGAATCTGGGGATTCCCGGAATCATGTATGTGGGAGCGATATGCGGCGTCATAGGCGCATTTCTGTATGAAAATGCAGTCGGAGCGGCGCAGCTGGTTCCGATTCTTGCGATAATGATTCCGCTGCTCTGCTCTATAGCAGGGTCTCTGCTCATGGGGCTGATCTACTGCTTTCTGACTGTTACGCTCAGAGCCAATCAGAATGTGACTGGACTTGCCATGACCACATTCGGTGTGGGAATCGGCAATTTCTTCGGAGGTTCCATCATCAAGCTGTCGGGAAGCGATGTGCCGAGCATAGCGCTGACGGCCACAAGCAATATCTATAAGACAAAGCTTCCTTTCGCCTCCGATCTGGGAGCGGTGGGGGATCTGCTTTTCTCATACAGCTTTCTGGCATACGCGGCAGTGATCATAGCTCTGGTCAGCGCATATATCCTGAACCATACGAGAGTGGGACTGCATCTGAGAGCGGTGGGAGAGAACCCGGCGACTGCTGATGCTGCCGGAATCAATGTGGCAAAGTACAAGTATGTAGCCACATGCGCGGGCAGCGTGATCGCAGGGCTTGGCGGTCTGTACTATATCATGGACTATGCATACGGAGTCTGGTCCAACAACGGATTCGGCGACAGAGGCTGGCTTGCTATCGCACTGGTCATATTTACGGTATGGAAGCCCGATGTCAGCATACTGGGGTCGTTTCTCTTCGGAGGCCTGCTCATAGTAAATAACTATATTCCGAATCTGAAGGTTGCAGATCAGGAGCTTATCAAGGCGCTGCCGTACATCGTAACCATCGTGGTTCTGTGTATGGTTTCAGCGCGCAACAAGAAGGAGAATCTGCCTCCCGCCAGTCTTGGAACAAACTATTTCCGGGAAGACAGATGACAGACAGAAAGACCGCCGCACTATTGATTTTGTTCAATGGTGCGGCGGATTTTTTTGCTTTGCAGGAAAACTTTGTTTAAAGCTTTATTTCTGCGATTCTGCGCTTACAAAAGCAGCCTTGCGATATCCCCGACGGTCTGCGCTGTAAAGTCCGCTCCGGCATTCTCAAGTTCATCGCCGTGCGCGTAGCCGTATCTGACACCTATGGCCTTTATTCCGGCCTCGTGCGCTCCGGTGATATCGCTGGCTCTGTCTCCGATCATAACCACCTGAGAGAGATCAGGATATCCGTAATGCTCCAGCACGCGACCGATCAGCTCCTTTTTGTGCATGCTCTTATCATTCAGGCTGATCCCGCACAGGATGTCAAACAAAGAAAGCAGTCCCGAGTGCTCGGCTATAGGCACGGCAAAATGCTCCGGCTTGCCGGTGGCTATGGACAGATGCATACCGGCAGCCCTGAGGCTTTTGAGAACCTCATCCATTCCGGGATAAAGAAAGCTTTCCTCGACGAAGATTTTGTTGTAGAGCACACGATACTGCTCGACTGCTCTTGCGGCGTCTTCATCCGAGAAGCCGTAAAATTCCTTAAATGAAGTGAAAAGTGGCGGACCGATGAAGCGTCTCAGCGCGGCGCTGTCGTGTTCATCGATTCCGAACTGCTTCAATGCATATTGCACGCTGTGCATGATGCCGGGACCCGTGTCAAACAGGGTCCCGTCAAAGTCAAATATGATATAGTTGAATCTGTTCATATATTTACATTACATGAGAGGTTCCATGCTCAGCACCGGATGATGCTTCTCTGACAGGAAGTTCATCAGATCCTCAACCTCGGTGCAGATGGTTTCGTCTGCGATCATATCTGTGAAGTTATCGATTCCGTACAGCTCCTTGGCAGTAGCATTGAGCTTGGGACCTACATCATCCTTGAGTTCCTTGGGCATCCATACAATGCGCTCTATGCCGCCCTCGGCATAGATGAACTTCTTGGAGGATATGAAGTGGCGTCCGTGTCCCATATAGCCGGGGGTCTGCACACCGCCTCCCGTGCAGGATGCAAGCTCTCCGAATGTCATTCCGGCGGGGGTCATGCCGTTGTACTCACGATTGACGATGATAAAGCCGTTGGATGACGGCTCAATGCCGCATATGCACTCGAAGCATCCGCAGGAGGTCATGGGATCCTCGAGGATGGAATAAAGTGTTACAGAGCTTACTGCTCCATGAGTTGATTCCTCGACGATCTTGTTGACGGTCTCATAGCGTCCGGTTCGCTCATCTATGCAGCCCTCTTTCATGATAGGCTGGCAGGGGCCTGTGGGATTCAGCTCATTTGTAGCCTTGGCATCAAGCCACGATACCGCGCCGCACAGACCGAGACGCTCCGGGGTGACTACGCAGCAGTGAGCAGGCGCGAAGCTCTGGCACATGATGCATGTATAGAAGCGATCCACAGCCTCGTCAGTCATAGAGGCGAGACGATCGTCGCGGGCATTATACCGCGGCGTAGCGGTCTCATCGAGGAACTTCTGAACCTGCTCCGGATCAGTGATCAATGTTACCTGGCATTTGTCTACAACCGCGTCAAACTCGTCCATGATCATATGGTAGAGCACCTCTGCGAAGTGAGTCAGGCGCAGTCCGCTGTCGTATGCCGCATTGGATATACGGATGCGGATCTGGTTGCGCTGTCCGGTGTGCATCACACCCTCCATATAGTTGAACCAGGCGTGAATCTTGCGCTCGATGACGGATTCGAAGTCTGCCTGCATCTTCTTGCCGGCAACCTCTATGAAGGTACCGAGAGCAAATTCCTTCTCGCCGCAGTCTATATCATTGCCGATGATGGTGATCTTGTGGTCCTCAACTTCCGAGAGATCGCGCATCAGCACGAGCTCGGCAGTGGGATTCTTGCCGGACCATATCTCGGTATGCATATCGCCTCTTCTGATGACCTCACCCTCAAAGGCGGCAGCAAATGCGACGGGAATAGGCAGCTCCTTGGACTTGATCTTGATATTGCGAAGCTCAAGGGATTTCTTGACCGTCTCCTCATGGTCGCATACAGACTCCAGCGCACCGGGAACCTGATTCTCCCCGAGATCGATATCAACGATAACCGGGAAGCCGAGAGCGATAGCACCTGCGCCTGCAGATACAACCACCTGATCGATAGCTCCGAATGTGTTCACAAATGCGGGAACACGCTCCTTTGTATATGCCAGAAGTCCTGCAAGATCTCCGGGCTGTACATTGCCGAATATCAGAGCGGCACGGATAGCCACGGTGACTACATGGATGACCGCGGTCACATCATGTCCAAGAGGAACGACACGCAGCTCGACGCCCATCTTCACGCCGCCCTCGCTGCATTGCTCGATGACATCTCCTACCAGGAATGTCATCAGACCCTTGGACTGATAATCCTTGACGATCTTAACTGCCGCACTCGGGTCATCGGCCTTGCCGAGAACTACGGCTACGCCGGGGATATCTCCGGTTACAAGCGGAACGCCGAGGGAGCGGATGATAGGATCCGGTACGAAGCCGATTCCGGAATCCGAAGCGTAGGGATCGCCGCCCTCAACATATTTCAGACCTTCTATGATTTCTGCTCCGACTGCTGTTGCAAGTCCCGCATTGAGCGCCTGTCCCAGATCCTCCTGATTGGTGATCAGGCTTTTGAGCACATCGACACATGCGGGCAGATCGCCCAGTGTCTTGACCTTGACGCCTGTTGCGGCGTAGATTGTCGGGAAGAAGTACGCGGTATCGGGGAATGCGATTTCCTTTTCTGCGCCATACTTGGTGATAGCATCATTGACAGCGCCTTCTGTCAGTCCGGCAACTGCATTGGAACCACCGTAGATCAGATCAGTTAATACACTCATCTTAAACACTCCTTTCGAATAATCCTCTTTATTCGAGTAAAAGGTACCTATCAAGTAATATATAGCAGAAATCAAAAAAATTGTATAGATATTTATACCTATTGGCAAAAATAAATCGAATTGTCGGAAAACTTTGAATATATTGAAATGATATCGCGCGAAATATTCACTCTGCTTGACGGAGAATGCATCCGGATAAAAACAATAAAAGCTCTTGCATGGCAATCTAAGGTGTGGTATTTTATTTCTGTTGACGCGGGGATGCTGGAATTGGCAGACAGGCTAGACTAAGGATCTAGTGGAGGAATATCCGTGAGGGTTCAAGTCCCTTTTCCCGCACGACATTTTATCACGTTTCGTCTGAGTACGGGGCGTGATTTTTTTTACCCGGAAACTCCTTTATTGCGATATACTAAGCCTGTGAATCAGCAGCGCAGCTTAAGCTGATAACAAAGTGAGGGGATATCTTGATAAGAGACAATCTTGAAAGAATAAAGAAGAATATAGCCGCTGCATGCGAAAGAGCCGGGCGTGATCCGTCAGAGGTTGAGTTGTTGGCGGTCAGCAAAACCAAGCCGGTGGAGATGATAGAACAATGCATGGCTGCAGGTCAGTATGCCTTCGGAGAGAACTATGTGCAGGAGCTGGAGGAAAAATACGCATTGCTGGGTGATGAAGTCAGATGGCACATGATAGGACACCTTCAGAGAAACAAGGTAAGACATATCATAGACAAGGTCTGCCTGATTCATTCAGTAGATAGCCTGAGGCTCGCCCGGCAGATACAAAAGGAGGCTGAAAAGCAGAATATCGAGTCGGATATCCTGCTTGAGATAAATGTGGCTCGTGAACAGAGCAAATGGGGATTTATGCCGGAGGAGACCGAAGAGGCCGTCAGAGCCGTAAGCGAGCTGCCCAATGTACATATAAAGGGACTGATGACATCGGCTCCCATGACTGAAGATGCCGAAACGAACAGAGCGTATTTCATGGAGCTGAGGCAGCTCTATGACCATATAGCCGGGCTGAACATATCCAACGCGGACATGCATGTGCTGTCTATGGGCATGACGGGAGATTATGAAGTTGCCGTCGAGGAGGGCTCGACCATGGTGCGTGTCGGCACAGGCATATTCGGAGCAAGAAACTATGCTCACACGGATGAGAAAAGCGAGCATCTGACAGGAGAGGCATAAAGATATGATTGATCCATATTTTCTGGTGCTTACAGCCATAATTATATTTGTGCTCTGCTTTATGTGCTGGATGGTGAAGCTGAGCGAGACGCTTGCGCCGAGACAGGCAGACGGATTCACGGCCACCTTCATACTGGTCGGGGGCATCTCAGTGCTGGAGCTGATCTCCGTACTTGTGAATGACGGCCCGTTATGGCTGAGATGGCTCAATATACTTTCAAACTATCTGGGATTCGGGCTGACACCTGCAGTGCCGATTCTGCTGGTATATACACTGCAGCGCTCAGATCGCATACCCCGCAGTCTTGCGATGGCGGCAGTCATCGAGCTGATATATATGGTGATTCTGACGGTGTCGCTGTTTTCTGACGGGTTTATTTTTTCAGTAGATGAGGCAAATCACTACTCACGTCAGAGCGGCTTCAATCTGTATTTATTCATGCATTACCTGAGCATAGCATATCTGACATTCAGTTCCCTTGAGATGGCAAGAAATTTTCAAAGCCGCGGACGGGAGCTGATCTACGCCATAACAGGATTCCTGGTGATCGGGACACTTGTTCAGGTTTTGAATCCGCAGCTTCATATCACATGGCTTTGCGTTACACTGATCACAGTGATGTATTTTATTTACTGCAGCGAGATGTGGAATCAGCTCGACGGTCTTACCGGGCTTCTCAGCCAGAAGAGCTATCTGAACCGCACGATGAACATGCAGGATGATGACCGTATGCTGATAGTGTTTGATGTGGACAATTTCAAGCATATCAATGATACCGCGGGTCATCTGACGGGGGACAGGTGCCTGAAGGAGATCGCGGAATGCCTGAAGCAGGCGTACAACAGGCACGGGAGATGCTATCGTATAGGCGGGGACGAGTTCTGTGTCCTGATGCGCAGCCCTGACAAAGAGGCGATATGCAAGGAGAAGTTCCTTCAGCTCATGGAAAGACGCCGAAAGGTGATAAGAATCCTTCCTACTGTCTCATACGGAAGCGTATGGCTGCTGAAGCATGAAAGCATAGTCGATGCCAAGATGCGCGCGGATCAGAATATGTATGAGGACAAGGAAAGACGCAAGGCGGCAAGACGCGGATAGCCGCGTAGTCATAAGCACAAGATGAAAGGAGAAACTACCATGAACAAGTACGCAGGAACGCAGACAGAAAAGAATCTCGAGGCGGCATTTGCCGGAGAATCCGAGGCAAGAAACAAGTACAGCTACTTTGCGTCAAGAGCAAAAAAGGATGGCTATGAGCAGATAGCCGCGCTGTTCGAGAAGACGGCCAACAATGAGAAAGAGCACGCAAAGATGTGGTTTAAGGAGCTGAACGGCATAGGGACGACAGCGGAGAATCTTGCAGCTGCAGCTGACGGCGAAAACTATGAGTGGACTGATATGTATGAGGGCTTTGCCGAAACTGCACAGAAGGAGGGCTTTACCGAGCTTGCCGAGAAGTTTCGCGAGGTCGCAGCGATCGAAAAGCATCATGAGGAACGCTATCGCGCGCTGCTGCGCAATGTCGAGGCGCAGGAGGTGTTTGCAAAGAGCGAGGTCAAGGTGTGGGAGTGCCGCAACTGCGGTCATATCGTGGTAGGCACCAAGGCTCCGGACATCTGCCCTGTCTGCGCGCATCCGCAGGCTTATTTCGAGATAAACTGCGAGAATTACTGATCTGGGCGACAGACGGGTATGCAGATCTCGGTCACAAATCTGCGGACATCATTGGTCACTCCGTAGTCGATGAGCGTTGTCTCACGGGAAAAGCCGGCAATCTCAAAGCGGCTCTCTCTTATATAGCACAGTAGTTTATCATACTGCTCGGGTGCCTGAGCGTGACCTCCGCGAAAGCGGAGCCTTGCGCACAGGGATTCGGGCAGTATGACTGTTTCATCGTCATATATATCCTCGCTGTCGAGCATCAGAAATATTCCGTCATAGCCGTGAGTCTGCCCAAGTCGCAGATGCTCGACGCTGATTCCGAGTCCCACCTTGCCGAGAAATATGACCGCTTCAGCCCGGGAACGGTCAAGTCTTCGGATGGGAGACTCCATATCCTGATAAGAATTGATCTGAACAGGCTCCTCGACCCACACCATGCGGCATGGCGGGCATTGTATCACGGATATGATATCGAGCGGCAGCTCCTGCGCATCCTTCAGCCACTGCAGACGGTGATCTATCTTTCTTTCTATACGCCTGAGCTCCTTCAGCTTTTTCTGAACATATGACTTTTGTAAAAGCAGCTTCTCCTCGATGCGCTTTATATCTCTGTTTTTCAGAAAGTCCTCAATCTCCGACAGCGGCATATCAAGTGTTCTGAGATAGCGGATGGTATTGAGTATCTCGAACTGTGAGGCTCCGTAGTACCGGTAGCCTGAGTCCGGAGATACATATTCGGGCGTGAGCAGTCCGATCTTTTCATAGTGGCGCAGGCTGCTGACGCTTATATGAAACATCTCAGATACATCACCTATGGAGAAAAGCCTGTCCTTGTCCATCATCATTATCCTCTGTCATGACCTTTGCTTGCGGCGCCGGGACGGATCCGTGCAAATGCTATCAGGCATATTATAACCGAAAGGAGAGATCCCATGGAGGTAGCCAGGCCCATAGGAAAAAGATTGTCAGGGAAGAGCTTTGATGCCATGTATACGCCGGGGACACGCACGAGTGTGATCGCCAGAATATTGTGCAGAAAAGAGAGGCCTGACTTCTCGCAAGCACAGAAGTATCCGCTGAAGCTGAAGTGAATCCCGGCGAAGAGGCAGTCCCATATGTAGCCGCGGAGATATTGACCGCCGAGCATGATCACGACAGCTCCGCTTTCAGAGGCGGCATCAGTGAACATAGACACGATAGACTCCGCAGTAAACTGGATGGCCGCTACCGCGCACAATCCGAAACCGGCAGCGATCAGTATGGAGTAGCGAAGCGTCTGAACGGCTCTGTCGGGCTTGCCTGCGCCGATATTCTGTGCACCGAGCGCGGACACCGTCGAGAGCATGGAGGAGGGGACGAGAAAGAGAAAGCTGATGACCTTCTCTACGATCCCGACTGCTGCGGCATCATTCAGTCCTCTGCGGTTTGCTATGACCGTGATCACGATGAATGCTATCTGGATGAGCCCGTCCTGGGTTGCGATGGGGATGCCCACCTGAAGGATGCTGCCCATGACATCTCGCTGCGGCTTAAAATCATCCTTGCTCAGGTTGATACTTTTCTGCCTGAGTATGACACAGAGTGAGATGATCACGCTGACGGCCTGAGACAGCGTTGTACCGAGCGCCGCACCTGAGGGCCCCATGTGAAGCGCGCCCATGAATATATAGTCGAGAATTATATTCGTCACGCATGCCGCGGCTATGAAATACATAGGGCTCTTGCTGTCGCCCATTCCGCGGAATATGGAGCTGATGATGTTGTAGGCGGTGATGAAGGGTATGCCGATAAAGCATATGGTGAGATAGCTCACGGTTCCGCTCAATGCCTCCTCGGGCGTGGACATGACACGGGCTATGGAATCAACGGCTGAAAGCAGTATCACCATGAGAGCGACGGAAAGCGCCATGAAAAGCATCACGGTATTGCCTATGACCCGCGCCGTGCGCCTTTTATCGCCGGCGCCCACCGACTGCGCTATATTGACGGTTGTACCCATGGCGAGTCCTACCAGCATGACTGTAAGCATATGCATGACCTGGGAGCCTATCGATACCGCGGTGGTGCCGGCGACACCTTCAAACTGTCCTATGATAAAAAGATCCGCCATGCCGTAGAGAGTCTGCAGAAAATACGAGAGAAGGTACGGCAGAGAGAAGAAAAGGACATTTTTAAATACGCTGCCTGTTGTAAGATTCTTTTCCATGTATGTTCACCTCTTTTTTACTGTCGCTGCATTATAAACTCTACAACAGATGTAGAGTCAAGAAAAATGATAAGTCTCATCTTGACAATACAAAGCAAGTGTTGTATCTTCACTGCATGCGTTAGGAACAGTGAGGAACAGAGAATGCGTCGGAACACTTTCATGGATACGAACATGACTATGATGTGCGGCATGTGCACTATGTGCTGCACTTTTGGCATGCATGAAAGTCGGAACGCGTTCGAGAGGTGATTTCCTCTGATGTCGGTTGATTGAGAACCGCGCTCCGAAGGGAGTGCGGTTTTTTTACGCGAAGCAATGAGCCAAAGTCTGAGCTTGCTCAAGACCTTGGCGAATGCCGCGATAGCGAGGAAACACGCGAAGCGTGTTTCTGAGATTACGCGAAGCAATGAGCCAAAGTCTGAGCTTGCTCAAGACCTTGGCGGTGCTAAGCGCCAGTGGCGCTTGTTCAGCACCGACCGGAGTGGAACGTAGACGCCGCGATAGCGAGGAAACACGCGAAGCGTGTTTCTGAGATTACGCGAAGCGTGTTTCCGAGATTGCGCGGCAGGTCATCACGCAGAAATCGTGACTGTACAATCGTGTACGGCAAAGCAGAAAGAGAAGCATTATGGAAGACAAGAGAAGATCTATCATCCGGCTGGAGAAGCTGGGCAAGGAATTCAGGACATCGGCAGGCCCGGTGACCGCACTCGACGACATAAATCTGGAGATCCTGGAGGGAGAGATATTCGGGATCATCGGACTGTCCGGAGCAGGGAAGAGCACTCTGGTGAGATGCATGAATTTTCTGGAGATTCCTACATCCGGACGCGTGTATTTTGAGGACAGAAGCCTATCCGAGCTGAACGAAAGAGAGATCAGAAAAGTCCGGCAGTCCATGGGCATGATCTTTCAGCAGTTCAATCTGCTGGAGCAGCGCAATGTGCTGCAAAATGTCTGCTTTCCGATGGAGATCGCCGGAATAGGACGCTCAGAGGCAAAGGAAAGAGCAACACAGCTTTTAAAGCTGGTAGGGCTGGAGGAGCGGATGAAGGCATATCCCGCGCAGCTCTCCGGAGGTCAGAAGCAGAGAGTGGCTATCGCGAGAGCTCTGTCTACAAATCCGAAGGTCATACTGTGTGATGAGGCGACAAGCGCTCTTGACCCGAACACGACAAAGTCCATACTCGCATTGCTGAAGAAGATCAATGAGGAAAGAGGGATCACCATCATCGTCATCACGCATGAGATGGCAGTGATTGAGTCAATATGCGACCGCGTGGCCATCATAGATCACAGTCATATAGCCGAATCAGGGCGTGTATCGGAGATATTCTCCGGACCCAGATCGGAGATAGGAAGGCAGCTGATACTCGGAGATACAGCCGAGCGTACGGCAACATTTGACAAGGCTCGGCAGATCAGAGTCATATTTGACGGACATGAGTCATCGGAGCCTATCATCGCCAACATGATCCTGGCATGCAAGACGCCGGTCAATATCATGCATGCGGACACCCGTGATATAGAAGGCAAGGCCATGGGACAGATGCTTCTGCAGCTTCCGGAGGATGAGGTAGATGCAGGGCGCATATGCAATTATCTGAAGACTGCCGGTGTCACATATGAGGAGGTGAGATAAGATGGATGCAAAGACAGTAGATATGCTCATCAGGGAAACCTGGCGAACGCTTTATATGGTGGGGCTGTCGTCGCTGATCTCATATATCATAGGAATTCCGCTCGGTGTGGCGCTTGTGGTGACGGACAAGGACGGAATACATCCCGTACCTCTCTTCAACAAAGTGGCGGGAGTTGTGGTGAATCTTCTGCGCTCCGTGCCGTTCATCATACTTCTTGCGATGGTGATGCCTGTGACCAGATTTCTGGTGGGAAAGACCATAGGAGCCAATGCGGCTGTGGTTCCGCTTGTCATAGCAGCTGCGCCGTACATCAGCCGTATGGTTGAGGCCTCACTTAAGGAGGTTGATGCAGGCGTGATAGAGGCTGCCAAATCGATGGGAGCATCCACCTGGCAGATCATATTTAAAGTGCTTCTGCCGGAGTCCAGACCGTCGCTGCTTCTGGGAGCGGCGATATCGATCACGACTATCCTCGGATATTCGGCCATGGCCGGTACGGTAGGTGCGGGAGGTCTGGGAGATGTGGCCATAAGATACGGATATCACCGCTATCAGGCTGACATGATGCTTGTTACGGTAGTCATACTGGTTATCATCACACAGGCTATTCAGGAGGTTATCACGCGATGCGCGCGCAGGAGCGACAAGCGCATTCGCTGATATATACGGGCATGCCCGGAAAACAACACGATCCCGAGGGTCTGATAAGACCGGGATACATAAGAAGGAGGAAGTTTATTATGAAGAAGTTTTTCAGCACATTTGCCGCAGTAGCGGCAGCGGCAGCACTGGTAGGCTGCTCATCATCAGGAACGGCATCACAGACCACTGCAGCTCAGACAGAGGCTCAGACCACTGCGGCTGAGACTGCTGATCAGACTCAGGCAGAGACAGCTCAGGAGCAGACCTCAGCCGAGGCCGCAAAGGAGCTTGAGAAGCTGGTTGTAGGTGCAAGTCCGGCTCCTCATGCAGAGATTCTGGAGGCTGCAAGGGAGATACTCAAGGAAAAGGGATTTGATCTTGAGATCGTGGAATATACAGACTATGTACAGCCGAACAATGCACTGGAGGCAGGCGATCTTGATGCGAACTATTTCCAGCACAAGCCCTATCTTGATTCCTTCAACGCAGAGAACGGAACACATATTGTAAGCGCGGGAGTGATCCACTATGAGCCGTTCGGCATCTACGCAGGAAAGACGGCATCGCTCGAGGATCTGGCAGACGGCGCAGAGGTTCTGGTACCGAACGATGTCACAAACGAGGCAAGAGCGCTTCTGCTTCTTCAGGATATCGGACTTCTCAAGCTGAAGGATGGAGTAGGACTTGAAGCAACCATCAATGACATCACAGAGAACCCCAAGAATCTGAAGTTTATCGAGCTTGAGGCCGCTCAGCTTCCCCGCTCTCTTCAGGATGCGGATGTGGCTGTCATCAACGGTAACTACGCTATAGAGGCAGGCCTGAAGGTTACGGATGCGCTTGCAACCGAGTCCTCCGAGTCACTTGCGGCACAGACATACGGCAACATAGTAGCTGTTCGCGAGGGAGACGAGGAGACTGCAAAGACCAAGGCTCTGGTAGAGGCACTGAGCAGCGAGACAGTAAAGGCCTTCATCGAAGGGGAATATGAGGGCGCGGTAGTTCCGATGTTCTGATAACAGCAGTCATTTCAGATATAAAGATAAGGCTCAGTTCCGTGTGTGTCATAAGAGCGCCTGTCCTGTTAACCGGACAGTTTTCATGACGCGACGGGACTGAGCCTTTGATATCATCGGGATAAATGCTGAAGCTTAGCCAAAAAGTTCTGCAGCTTTCTCCGCCATACGCTGTCCGTATATACGGAATGTATCATCAAAAGGCATGAGAGCCTCGGTATTTCCGGCAGTAGCGATGGCTGTAGGACCGATATGGATGACCGGAGCGCCCTTTGAGCCGCCGCCTGAGTATGTAAGCATGCCGAGTACCATCATATGATCCAGCATGGTGCGCACGGCAAGCTCATCGCCGCCATGGACATACTGAGCCGTTGAAAAGGCTCCTCCGAGCTTTCCTGCCATGCCGAGCTTGCCCATCTCCTTCTCGATCCATACATGAAAATCTGCGGGCATGTCTGCCATATATGTCGGGCAGCCTATAACAACGGCCTTGCTTTCCTTTACATAGTCGCTGTCGACTGCATCGTAGCTGAAGGCCTTTGCTTCAACTCCGGGGACGAGCTTCATTCCTTCTGTGATGATCTCGGCCATGCGGGCTGTATTGCCGGAGGCTGAGTAGTAGATAACTGAAAGTTTCATGTCATAACTCCTTTCATAAAAAAAGACGAAAAAAACATTCGAGAAGCACATGCTTCTGTGCAATATGGTATACTCCTCTGAGTATAAAAGACAAGTATAATTTTTCATACATGAATGTTTCGGTGCGCTTATTGCTTTAAAACCATGGGGTGGTTAAAATATTCACAGGGAACTCCTTTTCCCGGTTTTTGTGACCAACCACATTTTGCCGGAAATGTGAGCCCTTTTTAATTCATCTGAATCCCGGTATGAGGAGGTGTTATTTTGTTGTTCTCGGGGAAAAGTCTGAAACACGACTTTATCCGGTATGTGACGGCTACAGTAGTCTCACAGATGGTATTTTCGCTTTATTCTATGGTGGACGGACTGATGGTATCCATAGGTGTCAACGAGTACGCCATGAGTGCCGTCAATCTTGTGATTCCGTTTACCAATGCTTTGTTTTCTGTCGCCGTGCTCTTCGGGGTCGGCTCGTCCACTTTGATCGCCTTTTATCTGGCGCAGCAAAAGCGGCAGGAGGCAGATACGATATTTTCGCAGAATATCGTGACGCTGGGTGTGATCGGAGTCACCGTGAGTGTTCTTGTGCTGACACAGCTGGAGGCATTTGCACGGCTGCTGGGCGCAGACGATATTACGATGGACTATGTCAGGCAGTATCTGTCGGGGCTGGCGCCGTTCAGCATCTGCTATCTCATCTCATATAATCTGGAGGTTCTGATCAAGACCGACGGATATCCGCGGTATGCACTGGGCACGGTGATCATCAGCTGCCTGACGAATTGCGTACTGGACTATATCGCCATCTTCCGGCTGGATATGGGCGTATTCGGAGCGGCTGTAGCCACGGGCATATCTCAGCTGGTGACCTGCATATCGTATCTGATACATTTCTCAAGCGCCAAATGCACATTCAAGCTGAGAAAATTTCGTTTTGATATACATATCTTTGAAAAGGTGATACCGCTGGGACTCTCTGACGGGGTGACAGAGCTGTGCGTCGGCCTGATGATATTTCTCTTCAATCATATAGTGCTGAGCTGTATCGGCACTGACGGTGTCGTCATATATACTGTCATAGCATATGTCTCAACGCTGGTCGGTTCGCAGATGGTAGGACTGTCGCAGGGCATGCAGCCGCTGGTGAGCTATCAGTACGGCAGAAAGGACAGCGGAGCATGCGGATGTCTGCTGCGGTATGCGATCACGGCAGTCTGCATCATAGGTCCCGTGCTGACAGCTATGGTGATGCTTTTTACGCCGCAGCTGGTGCGCACATATCTGCCTCATGCCGATGCTGAGATAGTGGAGCGGGCTGTGCACGCGCTGCGCAGATTCAGCATCTCTTATCTGCTGATTGGCTTCAATATCGTGATCTCCGGCTTCATGACAGCGGTGCAGCGGCCTGTGTCAGCCATATGCATAGCCGTAGGCCGCGGACTGATGCTGCAGAGCGCCGCGCTGCTTCTGCTTGCATGGGTGTTCGGCGGCGAAGCGGTATGGTATACGACTATCATATCCGAGGCGGGGAGTCTTGTGATGTCGCTGTATTTTCTGCGGAGGTATCGTGAAGCACAAAGCTAGAGCCATGGAAGGCCGCATATATATAGCCATTGATCTGAAGTCCTTTTATGCCTCCGTGGAATGCAGGGAACGGGGGCTTGATCCGCTTGACACCAATCTGGTGGTGGCGGATGAGAGCCGTACGGACAAGACTATATGCCTGGCGGTTACGCCGTCGCTCAAAAGCTTTGGAATATCAGGAAGAGCCCGACTGTTTGAGGTGAGACAGCGCGTCGAAGAGGTAAACAGCAGACGGCGGTATGAAGCGCCGGGGCGCAGACTTGAGGGTACGTCGCATCTTTATTCGGAGCTGAACGCGAATCCTGCATTGGCGCTGGATTTTATCATTGCGCCGCCACGCATGGCATATTATATGGAGTACAGCACCAGAATCTATGAGATCTACATGAAGTATGTAGCTCCGGAGGATATCGTGGTATACTCTGTCGACGAGGTGTTTATGGACGTGACGGACTATTTAAACACCTACGGACTGACAGCTCATGAGCTGGCCATGAAGATGATACTTGATGTGCTGGAGACTACGGGAATCACTGCGACTGCGGGGATAGGAACCAACTTGTTTTTGTGCAAGGTGGCTATGGACATCGTGGCCAAGCATATTCCGGCGGATGAAAACGGTGTTCGTATAGCTGAGCTTGACGAGATGGAGTTTAGAAAAAGACTATGGTCGCACAGGCCGCTCACTGACTTCTGGCGTGTGGGAAGAGGATATGCGAAGAGGCTCGAGAGCTGCGGGATCATGACCATGGGAGATATAGCGCTGTGCTCCGAGCAGGATGAGAACGTGCTCTACCGGATGTTCGGGAAGAATGCGGAGCTTCTCATAGATCATGCCTGGGGCTGGGAGCCGTGTACTATAGCGGATATCAAGGCCTACAGGCCGGGTACGAACAGCATAAGCTCGGGACAGGTCCTGTCGCACCCCTATGAATATGACAAGGCGAGGCTGGTGGTAAAGGAGATGACGGATCTTCTGGTGCTGGATCTCGTAGACAAGGATATGGTTACTGATCAGATGGTTCTTACGGTGGGCTACGATATAGATAATCTGACGGATCCGGCCAGAAAAGCCGGATACCGGGGAGAGATCGAGATCGACCGCTATGGACGCAAGGTTCCGAAGACGGCACACGGATCCATAAATCTTGGAGAATACACATCATCCACAAGGGTTATATTGCGGGCGGTGTCTGAGCTCTTTGACAGAATAGTAAATCCGGATCTGCTGGTGCGCCGCATGTATGTTGTGGCCAACCATGCCATGCGTCAGGACGATGTGCCAAAGACCTGTGACGAGCCTGTTCAGCTGAATCTGTTTACGGACTATGAGGCAGAGGCTTTGAAAAGGCGTGAGAGAAACATACAGCTGGAGAAGGAGAGAAGGCTTCAGAAGGCGGCACTGGCCATAAAAAGAAAATACGGCAAGAATGCTATCCTCAAGGGGATGAATCTGGAGGAGGGAGCCACGGCCAGAGACAGAAACAGGCAGATCGGCGGTCACAAGGCATGAACCGAAGATGCCGTTTGGCAGTGAAGCCGCAGAGGCTGCGGGATGCAAAGGAAGAACAAGAAAGAATATGGCAGATGACAAATATGCAAAAATCATAGACCTGCCGCATCATGTGTCAAAGACCAGGCGGCAGATGCCGATGTCGGACAGAGCGGCGCAGTTTGCACCGTTTGCGGCACTTACGGGCTATGGTGATGCCATAAAGGAGACAGGACGCACAGTCACCGAGAGGATGGAGCATGTCAGCGGATATGAGGCCGAGGATGAACCGGAGTGGCTTGATGAATAGGACTTGATAAACAGGAAACGGAGAGGCTTGACATGAAGCTTTGTATGATATCACTTGGATGTGACAAGAATCTGGTTGATTCCGAGATGATGATGGGTATGCTCAGCGGCAGATACGAATTTACGGATGATGAAGAGGATGCCGATGTCATAATAGTCAACACCTGCTGCTTCATACTTGATGCGCAGGAGGAAAGCGTGCAGACATTGCTGAGGGTGGCTCAGTACAAGCATACCGGACATTTGAAGGAGCTTATAGTTGTCGGATGCATGGCAGAGCGCTACAGAGATGAGATACCGCAGGAGATTCCGGAGGTGGACAGAGTGCTGACCATGAAGGAATTTGCGGATCAGATCAAATCTGTAAAGCCTGAGGAGAGGATGATATCCACTCCCGGATGGTACGCGTATCTGAAGATAGCAGAGGGCTGCGGGAAGCATTGCACATATTGCATCATACCGAAGCTGAGGGGCGATTATGTGAGCTATCCCATGGAGGATTTGCTTGCACAGGCACGCATGCTTGCTCAGGCCGGAGTACGGGAGCTCATCCTGGTAGCTCAGGAGACGACACTCTACGGTGTGGACATTTACGGCAAAAAGATGCTTCCGGAGCTTCTGAGACAGCTGTGCGCCATAGACGGTATAGAATGGATAAGACTGCTTTATGCTTATCCTGAGGAGATCACAGACGAGCTTATAGCAACGATGGCAGCTGAGCCGAAGGTGCTGCATTATATCGATATGCCTATACAGCACGCCTCAGACCGTATACTGAAGCGCATGGGACGGCTGACTGACCGTGCAGATCTGGAATCGGTCATCAAAAGGCTCAGAGCCGCCATGCCGGATATCGCGCTGAGAACGACGCTTATCTCGGGCTTCCCGGGGGAGACACAGGAGGACCATCGCATATTGATGGACTTCGTCGAGCAGTCAAGATTTGAGAAACTGGGCGTTTTCCCGTATTCCCGTGAGGACGGAACACCCGCGGCTCAGTTCCCGGATCAGATAGATCAGGAGACGAAGGAGGCACGCAGAGATGAGATCATGACGCTGCAGCAGCGCATATCTGCGGAGCATCTCAGAAGCGTGACAGGAAAGACGCTGGATGTTATGATAGAGGGAAGGCTTCCTGAAGAAGGATGCTATGTAGGAAGATCGTATATGGATGCGCCGGACATTGACGGCTATGTGTTTATCGAGACTGATAAGCATCACGAGAGCGGAGTGATCATAAAGGTGCAGATCACCGGATCGTCGGAGTATGATCTGGTCGGAGTCGAGCATTGAGCGGCGGGGAGAATCCCGGGATGCATTGATTCGAAACGGAGAGTGTCAATGAATATCTGCAACAAGCTGACAATATCAAGATGTGTTATGGTTCCTTTCTTTGCGGCTGCACTGCTTAAGGGCGGCGGCAGCGGGATATGGAATACGGCTGCACTTATCATATTTATAGTTGCATCGCTGACGGATACGCTGGACGGATATCTGGCACGCAGCCGCAATATGATCACGGATTTCGGAAAGTTTATGGATCCGCTGGCAGACAAGATACTTGTAAACTCCGCGCTGGTGTGTTTCGTTTATATGCAGAGGCTGTCACCGTGGGTTTTGATAATCATACTGCTGCGTGAGTTTATCATCAGCGGCTTCAGGCTGATAGCGGCCGAGAAGGGCGTGGTGATTGCGGCGAACAAATGGGGCAAGGCCAAGACTGTAGTACAGATGATATGTGTCATTGTCATGCTGCTGAATATTGAGCTTTTAAGACCGGCAGAAAGGGTGCTCATATGGGCGATGACGATACTGACCGTTGTCAGCCTTGCGGTATATCTGAGGGACAACCGCGAGATCATGGCAGGCGGGACATGGTAAGCGATGATTACATGGAGCAGAAATATTCGATATTCAAAAAGCGCCGAAGCAGATGCGATAAGGATACGGCATGATATCCGGAGAGGCGAGCCGCGGCCGTTCACATATCTGATAGTGATGCCGGAGAGCGGATCAAAGCCGGAGATGTATCACAATATGACACTGCTGTCCTCCCTTCATAAAAGGCAGAAGTATATGATAATAGGCATCGCCGAGGGGCGGACGGAGGCGCTGGAGCTGTTTGGAAAGATGATCGCGGATGTATATAAGAGGGATTCCGGTTTAAATTATGCTGAATATTTTACTGGTGATTCTTAAGACGGCGGGGATCCTCTCGGCGCTGCTGATATTCCTGATACTGCTTGTGCTGCTGACAGTGCTTCTGGTGCCCGTCAGATACAGCATCTCGGGAGAGTACGCAGAGCAATGCAGGCCGAAGGCCGATGTGAATATTTCATGGCTGCAAAGGCTTTTGAAAGCCCATATCGGATATGACGGCGCTCTGAGCTATGACATCAGGATATTCGGAAGATGCATAGAGTCATCGGAGAGGCCGAGGACGGAGCCGCCCGAACCGATGAAGACGGAGCCGCCTGAACCGACGAAGACGGAGTCACCTGAATCGGCGAAGGCAGAACCGGCACATCAGGAAGCTGCCGGGAACAAACCGGCAGCGGCCGAGAAGGCAGATAAGCCTGAGACAGACAGGTCAGAAACCGGCAAAACGGAGCCGGATAAGCCCGGGACTGATAAATCAGACAATGACCGGCTCGAGAGCGGCAAGGAGCCTTATGAGGGGAACGGACATGACGCTGTGCCGCGTCCAGATGAAACGAACGCCGAGCCGGAGCCGCATACGGCAGGCGGAACTCATCCCGCTCAGGGCAGAATCAGAAGAGCATTGGGCAGACTGCTGGACAGAATAAGGCGCCTGATCATCAGACTCTGGGGATTTATAAAGAGGATTCGCGAAAACAAGGACGGTGTGAGAGCCTTTTTTGCTGATTCAGGCAACAAGAGAGCGTTGACGCTGCTCTGGAGCAGCACAAGGAAGATGCTGTCGCATATATGGCCGAGGATGCTTGACGGACATCTGACATTCGGATTTGACGATCCGGCGGTGACGGGATATGCTCTTGCTGCGCTGTCGATGTTGCCCGGCGGTGACGGGACGGATATGACAGTGACTCCGGTATTTGACAGAAAATATCTGGACTGCGCGGGAAGGCTGCAAGGAAGAGTCAGACTGGCTGTTCCGGCAGGGATCGTACTTAAGATTTATTTCGACAAGGACTGCAGAAAATTATATTCGGAGGTTGCAAATGGCGGAAAGTAATGTCGGGACAACTATAGAAGCCCTGTTTGAGGGACTGAATACATTTGTGTCATCCAAAACGGTGGTAGGAGAGCCTGTCAAGGCGGGAGACGCTGTCATCATTCCGCTCATGGATGTGACATGCGGTCTTGCCGCAGGATCATTTGCGGATAACGCATCTGCCAAAGGAAGCGGGGGCATGGGCACGAAGATGTCTCCGGTCGCTATGATCATTATTCAGAACGGCGCAGTGCGTATGATCAATATCAAGGATCAGGACAGTCTCACGAGAATCATAGAGATGGTACCGGGATTCATAGACAGACTGACCGGAAAGGCCGTGTCTGAGGGTGCAGTGGAATCGGCTAAAAAGCTGGCAAGAGATGCCGCTCCGGTCATAAAAACCGAGAAATAGGCAAATAAAAAGGAGAGACGCGGGTCTCTCCTTTTTAAGGCATATAGTTTTAATCAAGCGCGCTCGATCTTACCTGAACGCAGACATGAAGTGCATACATACATTCTCTGGCTTCCGCTTTCTGTCTTAACTCTTACCGACTTGATGTTTGAGTGCCAGATCTTATTGGAACGTCTATGAGAATGGCTCACCATATTACCAAAGTGGACTCCCTTTTCGC
>CAVIJY010000024.1:0-26155 GCA_963643215.1 Lachnospiraceae bacterium
CGGGCGACATGGCATCCGCTATCAGCCATATGACCATATCCAGCTTGTCGCATATGCCCCATGCCGCGATGCTGTCGGTTCCCATGCTGTTGACAGCCGCCTGTGTTATGGAATTGGCTATAGGAAATAGCACCGACTGAAATGCAAGAGGAAGCCCTGTTCCGACCATCTCTGCCAGCTCCTTCATGAGCCTGTCCGATACAGGCGCATCGCCAGTGTCCGCCTTCGGGAGCTTTTTATATACAAGGTATACGGCGATCGCCGCGCTCAGAAACTGAGAAAACACAGTAGCGGCTGCCGCTCCTGCCACTCCCGTCTTAAATACGGCCACAAGAAGAAGATCCCCGAATATGTTGACCGCAGATGTGATAAGCAGTATGAGCAGCGGGCTTCTCGAATCCGAAAAGGAGCGAAGCACTCCGGCGGCCATATTGTACAGGATGAGCGCCCACAGTCCTCCGAAGTAGATCCTTGTATAGCTCAGCGCCTGATCACGGATATTGTCCGGAACCTGCATCCATCCGACAAGTGTACGGCTCAGAAAAACGCCGCCCGCTGAGCACACGATGCCCAGTGTAAGCGCCAGAACACCTGCGGCTATCATGCTGATTCTCAGCTTGTCCCGGTTTTCCTCGCCGAAATGTCTGGAGATCAGTATCGACGTTCCGGCTGCCAGTCCGTTCATGAAATTGATGGGGAATTTGAACAGCGTATGCACGGAATCTATAGCCGCAAGCGCGGTTTTTCCTGCAAACTGCCCGACCACAACAGCATCCACCGTGACATACAGCTGCTGAACCAGACTCCCCAGCATCAGCGGAAGCACGAAATAAAGCAGCCCCTGCCCTATGGAGCCGTCTACTAGACTGTGTTCTTTTTTCATTTGCACCTCATGAAATGTATGTTGGTAAGTTAAGACTAACTCACATCATACCACACCTTCTGCAGTCTGCACATGGTCAAACAGATGACATGCTATGCCATGATCCCTTGTGAGCCAGCGCATGGGCGGCTTCTGTACGGCGCATATCTCCATACAGCTGTCGCATCTGTCCCTGAACGGGCAGCCTCTGGGTACATTCAAAGGACTCGGAGCCTCGCTGTCTATGCTTTCTATAGGCTTTGAGGGGTCTGTATTCAGGTCAAGCACAGCTCCTATCAGCGCCTTGGTATACGGATGCGCGGCGATGTTTGCCAGGTTTTCCCCCGGAAGCACCTCCACCAGACTTCCCAGATACATGACTGCCACTCTGTGTGCTATGCTCTGAACCAGCGCCATATCATGGCAGATGAATCCAATCGTGAGATTCTTCTCCTTCTGGATCCTTACGACAAGCTCAACTATCGTCTTCTGCACTGACACATCAAGCGCAGCCGTAGCCTCATCCATGATCAGTATCTCCGGCTCCAGAGCAAGTGCTCTGGCTATTGCAACACGCTGACGCTGTCCCCCGCTCATGTTGTGCGGGTATCTGTCTGCAAAGTCGCCGGGCAGCTCAACCATCTCAAGAAGTCTCTCGGCTGTCTTCTGCTTATCCTCCGGCTTTATCAGCCCATAGTTCAACAGAGGCTCGCACACTATATCCCTGATGCGCATCTTCGGATTGAATGAACCGCTGGGATCCTGAAATACCATCTGTATATGCCGCCTTGCCTGCCGCAGCTCCTCTCCCTGCAGCCCGGATATGTCAACCCCGTTCAGCAGGATCTGCCCGCTCGTAGGTCTGTCAAGTGCCAGCAGCATGCGCATGAATGTACTTTTGCCGCATCCCGACTCTCCTACCAGTCCCAGCGTCTCGCCCTTGTAAAGCTCCAGGCTCACATCATCATTGGCCACAAGCTCACGGCCCCCCGAGGCCGGGTAAACCTTGGTTATATGTGATGCCTGCATCACGATTTCAGACATAGCGGCCTCCTTCCATGGAGGGAACCGCCTCCAGAAGCTTCTTCGTATACTCACTTTTCGGATGCTCCAGGATAGCCTCTCTGTCTCCCATATCCTCTACATGCCCGTTCTTCATGACAACTATCCTGTCGGACAGATAAGCTGCCACACCAAGATTGTGTGTAACCATCAGTATGGCAGTTCCGAAATCTCTTCGAAGCCCGGCCATCTCTCTTACTATCTGTGCCTGCGTTGTGACATCGAGCGCCGATGTGGGCTCGTCCGCCAGCAGCAGTCTGGGCTCATAGCTCATACCCATCGCTATCCCCACGCGCTGCTGCATGCCGCCCGACAGCTGAAAGGGATAGGATCTCATGATGTTCTCCGGACTTGGAAGCCTCATGCGCCCGAGCATCCTTATCCCCTTATCCCATGCCTCCTTTTTGCTTATATGCTCATGAGTCATGAGATATTCCGTGAAAACGGCTCCGATGCGGCGTGTCGGATTCATCATGGCGCTGCTGTCCTGAAATATCATGGATATATCCTTGCCGCGGAGCCTGCGCCACTCCTCCCGGCTCAGCCCGAGCATATCTACACCGCCGAAATATATGCTTCCGCCCGATACACAGCCGCCTCCGGGCAGCAGCCCCATGACGGCACGTATGACACTGGTCTTGCCGCTTCCGCTCTCTCCCACCAGACTTACTATCTCGCCCGGCGCCATGGTCAGCGAAAAATCATGTACGGCCTCCGCGCCCTTGTAGGATATGGAGACATGTTCCAATCTTAAAAGCTCGTCCATACTCCTACTCCTCCTTCGGATCCAGAATATCCCGGATGCCGTCTCCAAGCATATTGAAAACCACTACCACCACAAATATCGCAAGTCCCGGATACAGCATCATCCACGGAGCCGTCTGCATGCAGGCACGCCCCTCGCTGAGCATATATCCCCATTCCGGTGCCGGAGGCTTTGTTCCGAAGCCAAGAAATGACAGTGTGGCAAGCTCCAGCATCATTCCGCCTATGTCCGTCGTCGCCGTGATGATAACAGTCGGAAGCGCGTTCGGAAGCATATACGCGAAGATCATATGCTTTGTCTTTGATCCCGTAACTATCGCCGCCGCCACATAGTCTCTGTCACGGATCTTCAGTACCAGACTTCGCGCCAGACGCGCATACTTTGTCCAGTTGACCAGAACTATGGCTATGACCGCATTTCTGCTCCCGGCTCCCATGATTCCCGCAACCGCCAGAGCCAGCACCAGTCCCGGAAATGCAAGCATCATATCCGCAAATCTCATGATCACGGAATCAATCCATCCACCGAAATATCCCGCAGTGACTCCGGCCGCCGTTCCGACCAGAAATATCAGCAGCACAACGGCAAATGTGGATGTAAGTGAAGCTCTCGCTCCGTAGATAACTCTTGTAAATATATCCCGCCCCATCTTGTCGGTGCCGAATATATGCTCCCTGCTCGGCGGCTCCAGTGCCATGGTGAGGGAGCCTTTCAACGGATCGGCTCCGCCTGTCACAACAGGCGCAAATACAGCCGCAAGTATGATGAGAATCGCCATGATCAGGAAGAATGTAAACTGCTTATGCTCAAGGAAGAAATTCTTATGCTTCATCTGTTTCACTCCTTTATTCTCATCCGGGGATCCACAGCCACATATGAAGCATCCACGATCAGATTGATTATCATATAGATCAGAGTCAGCCACAGCACATAGCCCTGTATCAGGTTGTAATCGCTGGAGGTTATTGCTGATACAGCAAGATTGCCGAGGCCGGGATATGAAAAGATGACCTCTACGACGCTGGTTCCGCCCAGCAGGCTTCCTATCGAAAGGCCGAACAGCGTGATGAGCGGCAGGAGTGCATTGGGAAATACATTTTTCCACAGTATGACGCTCTCCTTTACACCTCTTGCCCTTGCTCCCGCCACATATTCCTGATTCAGCTCATCCAGCACCGCAGCTCTGACCTGACGCGTGTACTTGGCAGTCATGGCAAGCGCCAGCGTCAGTGCCGGCAGAAATGTGCTTTTCAGGTCTGCAGTGGAGCATATAACGGGAAATATCTTGACCCGCACACACAAAAGCATCATAAGCAGCAGCCCCACCCAGAAGTTCGGCATGGCGCAGCCTACAAATGTGAGTCCTCTCACCAGATAATCGACCCAGCTGTCCTTATATATCGCTGACAACACTCCCAGAGGCACCGCCATGACCAGCATCAGTGCCAGTGACATCATCGTCAGCTTCACGGTCGGCCACAGCCGCCCAAGCAGCAGTGTGGTAACCGGTTTATTCAATGAATAAGATTTGCCGAAATCTCCGTGAAGACAGTTTTTCAGCCATCTGGTGTATTGAACGATCATAGGATCATCAAGTCCCAGCTCTCTTCTGGTTTCGGCCACTCGCTCCTCCGTGGGCATGATTCCCGCGGCTGTATACATATTGCGGACAGGATCTCCGGGTGACAGGTAGGTCAGCAGGAATGTAACAAAGCTGATGCCTATCAGCACTATAAGGATCTGAGCCAGCCGCATAGCTATCTGTTTCCTCTTCAAACAGCTCTCCCTTTCTATATCATGCAATCCCCCCGATTAAAACCGGAGGGATCGCGTTTAATATATTGATGCTCGGTGCTCGGCGGTTCGCTGTTTCCACTCTGCCTTCGTGCGCCGCACTCGGCAGTCGTGGACAGCTATCACATGGCACCTCGTAAACCGCTCTCGCTTTGCGACAGCGGAACTCGGTGCTCAAACTCACTGCTCAGCTGGAACGATTTCCGTTGTCAGCCAGTAGTAGTCAGCTGTATGAATGTGCGCATAGCCGACCTTCTTGGAGTAGATCATCGAGGAGTTGTAGTAGCCGTCTACGATAACCAGAGCATCATCTACAACTATCTGCTGCATCTGATAGATAAGCTCGGCTCTCTTGTCCATATCCATCTCGCTCTTGAGCTGCTCATAAAGCGCATCGTATTCCGGATTGCTGTATCCGCAATATGTGCCGTCGGTAGTCCAGTTTGCCATATACTCGAACGGATCGCCTGTTCCTACTGTGGTCCAGTTGTTGTTGTTGAAATCATATGTTCCGGCCGCAAGCTTGCTCCACTGATCATCCGAGCTTCCGAAATCCGCCGTACATGCGATTCCGATCTCTGCAAGATACTGCATATGTGCGTTGGAGAAGTCATTGAGCAGTCTGTTCTCATAGGATACATACTGAAGGTCTATCTTCTTGCCGTCCAGCTCTCTCCATCCGTCACCGTCGGTATCTACTATTCCCGCATCATCAAGGAGCTTCTTTGCACCCTCCGGATCATACTTGTACGGATTGACAAGCTTCTCATAGCCGTAGCTCAGAGTTGACGGAAGAACCGAAAATCCTGCCGTATACAGACCGCCGATGGTCTTTGATGCGCAGATGGTATCATAATCTATAGCCATGAGGATCGCCTGACGGAGGGTCTTGTTGCCGAGGACTCCGTTCAGATTCATCCAGGAGAATCCGCAGCGTACACCGGATGCGATATCAACTGTATAGTTGTCGTCACCCTGGAAGGTTGCTATATCAGATACATTTGTGATGTTCTCAACCAGATCCACCTGTCCGCTCTGCAGAGCCATAGTCTTTGCAGAAGCATCACCCATGAACAGTATATGAACCTCGTCATAGGGAACAGTCTCGCGATAGTTTTCATTGGCCAGCATGTCGTATCCGACGCCCACACCGTTGAACTCCTTGATCTTGTAGGGTCCTGTTCCGATAGCGCCATTGTCGAAGTCCTTGGTATGCTCTACATCAAGGATCGCCATAACCGGATATGCCAGCTGTCCGGGAAGGTTCGCATAGCCCTGCTGTGTGACTATGGTTACTGTATTGGCCTCGTCATCCGCCGTAACTACTGCCTCATACTCCAGATACTTCTGCGGTTTTGCCGATCCGCCGGGGCCGACCTCCTTCAGATAATCAAAATATTCCTTAACCTTTGTAGGGGTGAGAAGGCATCCGTCAGAGAATTTGATGTCCTTCTTGAGTGTGATGACCCATTCCGTATGCTCGTCATTGACCGTATAGCTTTCTGCAAGCCAGGGCTCTACCTCCATGTTGTCATTGAACTTGAACAGAGCCTCGCTGATACCGTAGCGCATACAGTTCCATGAGGAGCTGATCGCCATCGCCGTATTTACCGACCCGTCGTCATACATCTGGCAGCCGAAGTTGAGAACCTTCGGCTCAGTGCCTGTCTGGGCAGCTGCAGTACTCTCCTCTGTTTTAGCATCCGCTGCCTGCGTCTGCTCTCCGGCCGCTGCAGTTGTCTCGGATGAGCCTGATGAACCTGATGAGCATCCTGTGATCAGCATGCATGCTGCCAGAGCTGCGGCCATCCACTTCATACGTTTCTTCATGATAGTTATCCTTTCCTGAGATACCCTCAAACCTGCCGCCGCGCATCATATGGAAGATGACTACTCTCGCCATCCGATAGATTTTGCCTGCAGATCATGCCTTGTACAGACATAAAACGAGCCGGACCTGCGCCCGACTCGTTATCATTTCTGAAAAGCCTTATACGGATATCTGCTCATCAGAAAGCTAGCTTGTCCATCGCAAGTACTTTCTCGTAAAATAAGCAGGTAGCCTGACTTAAGCAAACTGTCTCTGATCATCCGTATGCGCCGGTATCTCTGCGTACCTACGCATATGCTGCCTGTCAAAGCCAGTCCTTCTATCACAGTGACGGGATCGTCCCGGATTTGCACCGGGTTCCCCTTTTAATCGAGTATATCCCCGAACTTATTTTCTGCGGCACACGGCCGACTTTCTTAATCTGTTCGTAATTATCGTATAAAAATGCATGCATGTCAATCCAACTTTCGCGGTTTTAAGCCATTCATACGGTATAGGGTATCGGGTATATAAGCATTTAAGCCATTTATGCCGCATGGGAATCAGATATGTCAGTATCTGAGCCTTTCATCGTCCCACCACAATATCCACCGCAGGATCATTCCCGGACTTTGCCGGATCTCCGGATCCGGTATCCCGCATTTCCCCGCCCCCGCGGTATGTACCGTCAGAGCCGGCGATCTCGACAGATACGCGGTTCGGAAGGCATATGATGGACTGCCCCTCCTTTGATATCCTGCCCATGCCCATGCACAGGTGATCCGGGCAGCTGGCCTCTGAAAACCATGCCTGACCATCACGGATGATCAGATGGTTCGTTCCCTGATCCCTGCCCTCCAGAACAATATCCGCATCGTCGTCAAGTGAGTATCTGGCTGACAGCTTCCCGTCTATACGCACCTCAAGTACGGCTCCCTCCCTCGGAGCGAGTCTAACATACAGCAAAAGCGCTGCTCCTGCCAGAAGCAGCAGGCCCAGAAGCCATATATCCGCGTGCCGCCCACTTACGGCCTTTTTTTCACATTTACATGGTATTTGCATGTAAAGCTCTCCTCAAGCCCCTCTGTTATGTATACCTCATCATCCTCTGCCATCAGTATCAGCTCAAACCGGCCGTCTCCGTACTTCTCCCAGTAATCAAGGCTCTTCTCAACCCCCATGACATAGCATGCCGTGGACAGAGCGTCCGCCAGAACCCCGCTCGGACTGACCACCGTCGCGCTGATGATGCCGCTTGAGGCAGGCATTCCGGTATGAGGATCGATGATATGATGATAGACAGCTCCGGTTTTCTCATCTGTATAATATCTCTCGTATGCCCCGGAGGTAACCAGGGCGCTGTCGGCTATCTCGATGATGCCCATCACAGCCTCGGTATCGTCCGGATTGTGAGGATCTATGATGCCGCACCGCCATTTTTCTCCGTCAGGCTTTGTTCCAAGCGCCTGTACATTGCCTCCGAGCGATACTATGGCACTGCTTATACCGGCCTTTCTGAGCAGCTCCGTAAGCGCATCCCCGGTATATCCCTTGGCGATGCCTCCCAGATCTATCTCCTGATCCTTTCCCAGCTGAAGCACACGGCTGCCGGCATCATATTCCAGCCTGTCAGAGCCCACAAGCTCCAGCGCCGCATCCAGCTCCTTTTGTGAAGGCACATGGAGCTGCCGCTTCGGGAAACCCCACAGCTTCACCAGAGGATATATTGTTATGTCAAATGTTCCGCCGCTTGTCTCATATACCTCCAGCGCCGTCTCTATCATCTGCGCCGTATGCGTATCTACATCTCCGCCTCCTGAGGCATTGATCCGCGCTATCTCACTGTCCTCGGACTGCACTGCGAGAAGCGCGTCCAGCTCGTGTATCAGCGCCTCGGCATCCGATGCCGCCTGCTGAGCGCCTTCTCCGTAGCATGTGATGTCCATGACGGTATCCATCGCAAAGATCTCGCGCCTTGCCGCGGATTCTGTGTCTGATGCCCTCCCGCACCCGTTAAATATAACGGCTGTGATGACAGCCGTCATTGCAAATGCCATGAACCGATATGCTTTCCTGACCATATACATTCAAACAGCCTTTCCCTGCGTCTTACTCAGCACAGTTCATCCGTAAAGCGTGACGGAATCCTTCGCACAAGCTCTGCACCGAGCACTCCGATGACCGCTCCCGATATGATTCCCGAAAACCACAGAGCGGCGAGATACCACAGGATGGCCCCCGTTCCGAGCAGCAGCATCGCCATGATTATCTGACCTATATTGTGCGCTACGCCGCCCGCTATGCTCACTGTCACGGCCCTGAACATCCCTGATCTTCTCATGGGTATCATCACGGCTGCGCTAAGAACCGCCCCTGCAAGGCTGTAGCTCAGACTCATGGCATTGCCGAACAGGATCGAAACCAGAAACACTCTCAGAATATTTACGCATATCGCCTGCTTTTCGCCCATACGATACAGCGCAAATATCACAAGCAGATTGGTGATTCCAAGTTTCATCCCCGGCACCGCAAAAAAGGCCGGTATCCTGCTCTCCGCATAGCTCAGCACCAGAGCGAGAGCTGTAAGCATGCCATACCCTGCCGTCTTTCCTGAAGAAGTATGCCTTTTTTCCGTTCTTTTATCCATATCGGCCGATGCTTCCGGTTACACGGATTGTTTCGTGCTTAGCACTCCCACACTGTAACCAATACCCTTGAGAATTTTGAGCTTATCAATTATAACAAATGCCATGAAGACAAGAAATATCGTCATTGACAATATCACCATACCCGAACAGAGCCTGTATTTTGACATCGAAACCACCGGACTGTCGTCACGCCGCTCCCGCATATATCTGATAGGAGCGCTTTATGCCGACGCCTCAAAAGCGGTGCTCACTCAATGGTTCGCCGAAAGCCTCAGCGATGAAAAGGAGATGCTCACGGCCTTCAACGAGCTGTGCTCGGATCACAGATGCCTGATCAGCTACAACGGCGAAGCATTTGACATACCCTTCCTTCTCGGCGCCATGAAGCAGTATTCCATACGCGAGTGCATCAGCGGCATGGAAAACCTCGACATCTATGCACGAATCAGACGCCTGAGAGGGCTTTTCCCGACTGATGATATGACGCTGAGATCCATGGAGCATTTCCTAGGCATAGACCGCGATGACACATTCTCCGGCAGGGATCTCATCAGTGTCTACGACGAATATCTCGGCAGCCATGATGAGCAGCTGCTTGGATTTCTGCTCTTGCACAATGAGGAGGATGTCCGCAGTCTTCCGGCGCTGGCAAAGCTCATCAACTACGAGAGGTCGCTCGGCGGGGCGTATGATGACGGAGCCATCACTGTCACGCAGACCGACTCCGTGCCGGATACTTCAGGCGGCCCTATGCATGTGTCATTCAGCGCGCGACTTACATATCCGGTTCCACAGCCCGTGTCCTGCGCGGATCGCGGCTTTTCGCTGACCCTTCAGGATGATGAAATCAGCGTACAGGTCGACGCTCTGACAGGGGAGCTGAGACATTTCTTCAGTGACTATAAGAACTACTACTATATTCCCTCAGAGGATACGGCGATGCACAAAAGCATCGGCATCTTCACGGACAAAGCCTCCCGCGTCAAGGCCTCTGCGTCGACTGCATTTATCAGAAAGAGAGGTATCTTCATCCCCGTAGGATCGGAGATAGCAGATGATGAGCGCTGGAGCGCCGTCCCGGTCTTTCACAGGGAATATAAGGACAAATGCCCGTATATACTGCTGGATACTCCGGCTCTGCGTGATCCGGCATTTATCAGATGCTGCATAGGCTATGCGCTTTCAGAGCTCGGCCTTGTCAGACATTCTTTCCGTGCTCCCGAAGAGTGATCAGCAGCCTCTGCGTAGTATCTCTGACTTCGCCCTCATCATCGGCATCGCAGACCGTCTCCCATATCAGCCCCGCAGTCTCTGCAGCCTCTCTTATCTCATCAATTGTAAAGGCCCGCTGCATGTGGGTTTCCTCATACCTCCGGTATGTCTCCTGCCCGCCGCAGCCGCCCTCGCGGATATACAGCGTCAGATCATATTCATTGATCCGGGTCTCCGGGTCATATGCATTTTCCCAGATAAAGCTCCCCTCTTCGCGATTCTCCGCAATCACATCTGGGATATTCATATACTTGTATTGCGTATTGCAGTCAAATACAAATACACCGCCCGGATCCAGATAATTGTTGACCAATGCAAGCACGCGCGTCAGATCCTCCACAGATGTCAGATAGTTTATGCTGTCACACCTGCTTATAAATGCCGCACAGGTACCGTACAGCTCGAATTCTCTCATATCCTGACACAGATACAGTATGTCCTGCCGGCTTTCCTCGCTCTTTTCCAGAGCCTCCTGCAGCATCTCATATGATACATCTATCCCGATCATATCGTACCCGCAGGCCGCTAGCCTCTGCGTCATCGCACCTGTCCCGCAGCCAAGATCCGCTACTATCCCGCTGTCTATCCCGTATTCATGCAATATGCGCAGCGTCTGCCCGCACCATTTATCATAGGGAATGTCGTCCATGAATATATCATAAATCTGTGAAAAGCCCGAATATCGTTCCTGTATCATGTTCCTCTCCGCCCTGTATACCCGTCATGCTGTCAAAAACCCGCAGGGCTCTCGCCGCTGCGGGTCAATCGTGACATGAAATTATGCGTTCCTGCCGCAGCAATACTTGTACTTCTTGCCGCTTCCGCACGGACACGGATCGTTTCTTCCGATCTTCTTTGCCTTAACCACCGTTCCGCTGGCTCTCTGCTCCCTCATGAGCTCTTTTCTTCTCTCCTGCGGCAGTATGTCGTCCCACTCGGGAAGATTGTACAGCCAGTCAGCCTTTGCTCCGACCATATTTTTATAAAGTGACTCAGGATCGATATCAAGAGTCACCTCGGTGTTTTCATCCATGGTGTCTATGGGATTCTTTGTCCTGAGGCTGTCGTCTATTCCGTCCAGAAAGCCTGTCATGGTCTGTATATCGGTTCCGTATCTCTGTGCAAGCTCGGCAACAGTTCCTGATTCCACCTTCGCAAGATCCGCCAGCAGCTTCTTGTAGATGCCCTTCTCAACCTCAAAATACTCCTCCCACAGCTTGCTCGTGGCATAGGAGTCCTGGTTGTTCATATATGCTTTCTTTCTCCAGTCTTCAAGTAATGACATAATATTCTCCTTATACACATAAAAGTCCCCGGAATGCCGGGCCTTACTGTTTTGACTCCCAGCGCTAAGCCAGGTGGGTAACCGCACACATACTTCTGTCTTCCACGTAGATTCAGATACGATTATTAAGGCATGACATCCGCATGTAGATATTGGAATCCCATAGATCAAGATGTAGGTTCAAAATATAGTAAGGTTTGTCGTACACCCCAGGGGGATCCGCTCTCATCTGAAAGAGCGTTCCGTGCTCTTGTGAGATTATACCATATCCGCCCGTCTTGTAAAATGCAAAATGCCTGCATATACACGGCCTCGCATACACCCTTTACCCTTTGATCAGATCTCACAGATCAGACCTGCGCTCAAGCCGCTGCTTTGTATTCCCTACTGTGTCTCCGAAAGCTTTCTGGCCTGATCCGCCGCCGCAAGGCTGTCTATGATCTCATCCAGATCTCCGTTCAGTATCTCCTTTATGCGGTATGACGTGAAGTTTATTCTGTGATCGCTGACTCTGTTTTGAGGAAAATTGTATGTCCGTATCTTCTCCGAGCGATCACCCGTTCCTATCTGGCTGCGGCGTTCCGCCGCCTGCGCGGCATGCTGCCTTTCCGTCTCCATATCATAAAGCTTTGATCTCAGCAGCTTAAAGGCCTTGTCCTTATTCTGGAGCTGAGATTTCTCCGTCTGAGAATAGATAACTATGCCTGTCGGTATATGCGTCAGCCTGACCGCGGAATCCGTCGTATTGACGCACTGCCCGCCGTTTCCCGAGGCGCGCATGACATCGATCCTGCAGTCGTTCATATCTATCCTGACATCCACCTCCTCTGCCTGAGGCATCACTGCCACTGATGCCGTAGAGGTGTGTATGCGTCCTCCGGATTCTGTCTCCGGCACACGCTGCACTCTATGCACGCCGGACTCGTATTTGAGCTTTGAATATGCTCCGCGTCCGTTGACCATAGCCTCTATCTCCTTGATACCGCCCAGTCCGGTCTCATTCAGATTGATGATATCTATCTTCCAGCCCTGAGCATCGGCATAGTGCTGATACATCCTGTACAGCTCACCGGCGAAAAGCGCCGCCTCATCTCCTCCGGCTCCCGCTCTTATCTCCAGAACTATATTCTTCTCGTCATTCGGATCCTTGGGAAGCAGCAGCAGTTTTATCCTCTCCTGCAAAGTCTCGATCTCAGCCTTTGCCTGAGCCAGCTCCTCCTTCGCCATCTCCCTCATATCCTCATCGCTTTCACTGTCAAGAAGCGACAGCGCATCCGCCTGATTGGCCTGCGCTGCCTGATATGCACTGATCTCCGCGACAAGCGGCTCAAGATCAGACTGCTCCTTCATGAGTCTGCGAAAGCGCTCCTGATCATTTGCCACCTCAGGACTTCCAAGCTCGGCCATGAGCTCCTCATAATGTCTGATTATTTCCTGCAGATTCTCAAGCATCCGTCTTTCTCCATATCGCACTGACCACACGATCCAGCCCTGCCAGATCCTTTGTCACCTCTATATCCTCAAAGGCAGCCTGCGCAAGAAGCTCACGCAGGGCATCTGCCTGATCATATCCTATCTCAAGAAACAGCCTTCCGCCGCTGCACAGATGCGCTCCTGCTTCACCGGCTATCCTTCTGTAATAATAAAGCCCGTCCTCCATACCTTCAAGCGCCAGCCTCGGCTCATGGCACCGCACCTCCTGCGCCAGATCCTCTACGGCCTTTCTAGGTATATAAGGCGGATTGCTGACTATCACATCATATCTTCCCGGTACGGCTTTAAAAAGATCACTCTCGATAAATGTGATGTCCGCCGCATTGGCCTGTGCATTGCGCTTTGCTACGGCCAGTGCCTGCGGTGATATATCAGATGCGTCAACCCGTTTAAAGCATCCCAGTTTTTTCAGTGCTATGGCGATGCATCCGCTTCCGGTGCACAGATCCAGCAGACTCGGATCCTCGCCGCGATCCTCCTGACTGCCGGCTTTTTTATGCTGCATTCCGGACGCATATGCATCCAGTACCTTTTCTACAAGCACCTCAGTATCCTGACGCGGGATGAGGACATGCTCATCCACATACATATCAAAGCCACAGAAGTTCTGGACATGCGTGATATACTGAAGCGGCATATGTCCGCATCTGCTTTCTATCATATCATTGAACCGCGCTTCAATCGGATGCTCTCCGTCCTGCTTTACCTGCGTATCATACTGACACAGCAGCTCATTAAGAGATATCTGCGCCGCATGAAGCAGCAAAGCTCTGGCATCCCCATCGGCATTCTCTATTTTGGCCTGCGCAAGTCTCTGCCTTCCGCTCAGATACAGCTCCCTGTATGTGCTCATGACTGCGCGTCTCCGTCCGGTTCCCCTCCGAAGTTCTCCTTCAGGAATGCTCTCCAGTCAAATACCGCCTCTGTCGCCGCTATGGCGACCTCGCACATATCCGGAGTCGGCTCCGTGGTAGTCAATGCCTGCATCCACATTCCCGGACGGCTGAGCAGATTTACCAGAGCCGATTCGCTTCTTCCCGCCAGACGCAGAAATTCATAGGATATTCCGGCTATAACAGGTATGCAGACTATCCGCGAAACGACGCGCATCCATATGCCGTCTACGCGGATTATCATAAAGAACAATATGCTTATCAGCATGACGATGATCAAAAAGCTGGTCCCGCAGCGCTTATGCTCCTTCGAGCTTTTCATGACATTTTCCACCGTCATCGGAAGCCCCAGCTCTATGCAGTTGATGCATTTGTGCTCCGCGCCGTGATACATAAAGGTTCTGCGTATATCCTCCATGCGCGATATGAGCTTTATATAGGCAACGAATATGCCTATCCTGCACAGACCCTCGAGAATCGCGATGAGATAATGATTGTCAGCTATGCTGCGTATCATACCCGACAAAAGAGTCGGAAGCAGCACGAATATCCCGAGCGCAAGTATCACCGCAACCGTCATCGATATACCCATGATGATCTTCTGGAGATTGTCTCCGAATCTGTCAGTAAGCCATTTTTCAAATCCTGTCGGCTCCTCCTCTTCTTCATCATCCCCGAAGATTGACGCTGAAAGCTCCAGCGATTTCATGCCAAGCACCATCGAATCTGCAAAGGAAAATATCCCTCTTATGAAGGGCAGCCTGCAAAATGCATATCTGTCCGACATGCTCAGATATCTCTGCTTTGTAACCGATATCTCCCCGGATGATGTTCTGACTCCTACGGCATACTCTGTGCCGTGCTTCATCATGATTCCCTCTATCACGGCCTGGCCGCCGATTCCGCTGTATACCCGCTTCATGTACACTTCCCTGCCCTGCTTTTATGTTCCGCTTTTGTCCTGCTTTATGTCCTGACGCATATTCCTTCAGAGACTTCCGCAGCCTGAAAGCGACTTTGCGTTGTTGTCCGCACAAAGCAAAAGCGGGCTTTACGCCCGCTTCTGTGATTGTTCAGATCAGTTATTCTTGATACCGTATCTCTTGTTGAATGCCTCGATACGTCCACGAGCCTGTGAAGCCTTCTGCTGTCCTGTATAGAAGGGATGGCAGGCCGAGCAGATCTCGACATGTATATCCTTCTTCGTGGAGCCTGTGGTAAATGTGTTGCCGCAGTTGCATGTTACGGTGCATTCCTGATAGTTCGGATGTATTCCTTCGCGCATGATCAATATACCTCTCTTCTGTGTTCGCTGATTTCCAAACAGCCTGATTACTATATCACAGAACCTTCCGGCCTGTCAACCTTTGGCAAGCCCCTCGATGAACTGGCTCAGCCGCTTCATCGCTTTCTTCAGATCCTTGAGCGAATACGCATATGATACCCGCAAAAAGCCCTCTCCCGAATCGCCGAAGGCGCTTCCCGGAATGACAGCAAGATGCTGCTCCTCGAGCAGCCGGTTGGCAAACTCATCACTGCTCATGCCGAATTTCCTTATGCACGGGAACACATAGAACGCCCCCTCCGCCTCAAAGCACGGTATATCAAGCTCTGCAAATGCCTCAAGCAGATATTTTCTGCGTATATCATACTGAGCGCGCATATAGGCTATGTCCTCGTCGCCGTTTTTCATCGCTTCTATCGCCGCGTATTGCGAGTTCGTCGGTGCGCACATGATGGCAAACTGGTGAATCTTCAGCATCTGAGCCATGATGACCGCCGGAGATGCCACATAACCGATCCTCCAGCCTGTCATGGCATATGACTTTGAGAATCCGTTCACCACAATTGTTCTCGACCACATCCCCGGAAGAGACGCTATGCTCACATGCTTTTCTCCTGTATATGTAAGCTCGGAATATATCTCATCCGACAGCACATACAGATCATGCTTTATCACAACCTCGGCTATCTTCTCCAGATCCTCCCTGGTCATGACAGCTCCCGTGGGATTGTTCGGATAGGAAAGCAGTACAAGCTTTGTCCTGTCCGTGATCTTCTCCTCAAGCTGCTCAGGCTGGAGCTTAAACTTATATTCCTCTTTCAGCTCCACCGTCACCGGCGTTGCTCCCGCCAGAATCGCGCACGGCTTGTACGATACATACGCCGGCTCCGGGATGATCACCTCATCTCCCGCCTCAAGCATGGCGCGAAAACACAGGTCTATGGCCTCCGAGCCTCCCACCGTCACAAGCACCTCGTGCAGCGGATCATAGCTCAGACCGTAATGACGATTCAAAAAACCGGCTATCTCTCTGCGCAGCTCCTTCAGACCGGAATTGGCCGTATAGAAAGTCTTGCCCTTTGTCAGTGTGTATATGCCCTCCTCACGAACATGCCACGGAGTGTCGAAGTCAGGCTCGCCTACACCCAGAGAGATTGCGTCATCAGAGTTCATCTCCGCCACATAGTCGAAGAACTTGCGAATTCCCGACGGCGGTATACTCTCGATATAGCTGTTTAGCGGATTTCTCATGACAGCGCTTCCCTCTCGTCCTTTTTTATCTCGCTTATTACTATTCCGTGGTTTTTATAGTTCTTGAGTATGAACTGCGTTGATGTATTGGTCACACCCTCGATCGTAGAAAGCTTCTCCGATACGAACATGGCGACCTCACGCATGGTCTTTCCGGATACAAACACGCCGAAATCAAAGCTTCCGCTCATCAGATACATGCTTGTCACCTCAGGATACTGGTATATCTTCTCCGCGATAGTATCAAAGTTGTTGTCCCTTGAAAGGGATACCCGGACCTCGATGAAGGCATCCGCCTTTTCATCTCCCACGGCAGACCAGTCTATGATGGCATTGTAGCCTCTTATGATATTCTTCTCTTCCATCTCCTCTATGCGAGCCTCTATGGACGAGGCATCCGTACCAAGGATGGTGGCAAGATCCTTTACGGACATCCTTGCGTTGCGCTCAAGAATGTCAAGCAGCATCTCTCTTTCCATGTTTTTCCTCCTTAAACCATCAAAGTCAGATATCTATATCCAGTCCTACGGGGCAATGATCCGACCCGTAGATATCCGGATATATGCTCGCTTCCCGAATGCCTCCGGCGACCCGGTCGCTGACTATAAAATAATCGATGCGCCATCCGACATTCTTCTCTCTGGCTCTTCCCATATAGGACCACCAGGAGTATGCATCGGTGCGATCCGGATAAAGATGTCTGAAGGTATCAGTAAACCCGCTGTTTAAAAGCTCGGTCATCTTGCCGCGCTCCTCATCAGTAAAGCCTGCGTTGCCCCTGTTGCTCTTCGGATTCTTCAGATCAACCTCCTCATGAGCCACATTCAGATCCCCGCAATATATGACCGGCTTCTTTTTGTCAAGGGTTTTCAGATAATCCCGCAGCGCGTCCTCCCAGCTCATGCGATAATCGAGGCGAGTCAGCTCCCGCTGCGCGTTCGGTGTGTAGCAGCATACCATATAAAACCTGTCGTACTCGGCGGTGATCAGCCGTCCCTCATGGTCATGCTCATCCATATTCATCCCGTACGCGACAGCTATCGGCTTTTCCCTTGTGAAGAGCGCCGTTCCCGAATAGCCCTTCTTGTCCGCATAGCACCAGTAGTCATAATACCCCGGCAGATCAAGCTCTATCTGCCCTTCCTGAAGCTTTGTCTCCTGCAAGCAGAAGATGTCAGCGCCGCTCTCGTGAAAAAAATCCAGAAATCCCTTTCCTACAGCCGCCCTCAGCCCGTTCACATTCCATGAGATAAGCTTCATCAGTCGTCCTTCTTTGCCTCTTCCGAAATCGTATATGTGAATCTCTTTCTCGCCATTTCGTCATTTTCCAGATATTCATCATATGTGGTCATCTTGTCGATGAGCTTTCCGCCTATGAACTCCATGATTCTGTTGGCGGTGGTCTGAACTATCTGATGATCTCTTGATGAAAAAAGCAGCACACCGGGGAACTTTATGAGTCCTGTGTTCAAGGCCGATATAGACTCCATGTCAAGATGATCCGTAGGCTCATCCAGGATCAGCACATTGGCACCGCTGATCATAAGCTTGCTGAGCATGACCCTCACCTTCTCGCCTCCGGACAGAACCTTGACAATCTTTACTCCGTCCTCGCCTGCAAAGAGCATTCTCCCCAAAAAGCCTCTGACATATGTCGCATCCTTGATCTCGGAATATCCTGTCAGCCATTCCGTGATAGTCTCATCTCCCGAGAAGTCCCTGGTATTGTCCTTAGGGAAATACGATACTGATGTGGTCAGACCCCATTTATAGGATCCCTCATCAGGCTCCATCTCTCCCGAGAGGATCTTGAACAATGTTGTCTTGGCCATCTCGTCGGGTCCTACAAATGCCACTTTATCTGTGCGGTTGAGCACGAAGCTTATGTCATCAATCACCTTTACGCCGTCGATAGTCTTCGAAAGATGCGAAACCTCAAGCACCTCGTTGCCTATCTCGCGGTTGGGTCTGAAATCGATATACGGATACTTGCGGCTCGACGGTTTTATCTCGTCCAGCTGTATCTTCTCGAGAGCCCTCTTGCGGCTGGTCGCCTGCTTGGACTTTGAGGCATTGGCGGAGAATCTTCTGATGAACTCCTGAAGCTCCTTGATCTTCTCCTCCTTCTTTCGATTGGCCTCCTTCATCTGGCGCACCATAAGCTGACTGGATTCATACCAGAAATCATAGTTGCCCGCATAGAGCTGGATCTTGCCGTAGTCAATATCGGCTATGCTTGTGCAGACCTTGTTCAGGAAATACCTGTCGTGTGATACGACTATGACTGTATTCTCAAAGTTTATCAGGAATTCCTCGAGCCACGCTATGGCATCAAGATCCAGATTGTTTGTAGGCTCATCCAGCAGCAGTATATCCGGATTGCCGAACAGAGCTCTCGCAAGCAGAACCTTGACCTTGATAGGGCCGGGAAGTGATGCCATCTGAGAATAATGATACTGACCGTCCACTCCGAGTCCGTTCAGCAGACTCTCCGCATCCGACTCTGCCTCCCAACCGTTCATGTTGGCGAATTCGCCCTCCAGCTCTGCCGCCTTGATGCCGTCCGCCTCCGTGAAGTCTTCCTTCGCGTAGATAGCGTCCTTCTCCTTCATCACATCATAGAGACGCTGGTTGCCCATGATCACTGTATCCAGAACCGTGTATTCATCATACTTGAAATGATCCTGCTCCAAAAAGGACAGTCTCTGCCCCGGAGTTATCGCTATATCTCCGTTTGTCGGCTCAAGCCTTCCCGACAGTATTCGCAGAAATGTGGACTTTCCGGCGCCGTTTGCGCCGATCAGGCCATAGCACTCTCCCTCTATAAATTTTATGTTTACATCCTCAAACAGGGCTTTTTTGCCAAGTCTGAGCGTGACACCATTTGCACTGATCATCTGTCAATTCTCCGTTTTTCTGTAAATCGCATGATATGCTCTCTGCGCCTTTTTTAAGGCATCGCAGCCATGCCGTCAGAACATCGCCCATGCTATGCGCAAAGATAGGATGAAGTATATCAGAAACCGCTTATATACGCAATGTCGCCGGGGCTGTTCCTTGACAAAAAAAAAGCGTTACCCTATAATGCTACAGGTGTTCGGCAGCTTCGTCGGTCTATGAATATTCCGGAGCGGCATGAACGGACGGGGTGTGGCTCAGTTTGGTGGAGTACCTGGTTTGGGACCAGGGGGTCGCAGGTTCGAATCCTGTCACCCCGATTTTTTAATATGACCGCTTCAACGCCGGAATTCTTGATTCTACTGGCTTTGAGGCGGTTTTTGTTTTGCCCGATGTCTGTTTGAAATGCCCGAGAAATGGCTTAAATAACTATGGTTTTAGACATGATTAGACACGAATTAGACACGAAATTTCTGCTATAATTCACCGTTCGCGGCTGGTTTGAAAAGCGCGATTAGACATTTGAATCTTTTAGCGACATTTTATTAACTTTTTAACGGCTTTATGGTATGATTTCTCTTATCGTATGACGCTATCGGCAACATCGGAAAGGAAATCATTCATGAAACACTTATCTATACATCTTCTCGCTGAAATCGTAGTCAACAGAAGAAAAGCATTAAAACTCTCTCAAACTGAGCTTTCCAAGGCGACCGGGATAAACCGCTCGCTGCTTTCACGACTGGAATCCGGTGATTATTCACCGTCCGTAGACCAGCTTCTTGCACTTTCCGATGCTCTGAATTTTCAGACCTCTGATGTTATCGTGGAGGAATATACTGCTCCGGCGACTATCGAACGCAGGAAAATTGCCGTCGCAGGAACGGGTTATGTCGGCCTTTCGCTTGCAGTGCTGCTCTCTCAACACAACGATGTGGCCGCCGTGGACATCGTGCCGGAGAAAGTCGAAAAACTGAACAACTGGATCAGCCCGATTCAGGACGAGTATATCGAGCGGTATCTTGCCGAGCACGAGGCGCGCAAGCTTTCCCTCACTGCTACAACAGACGGTGCGTCCGCCTATGCTGACGCCGATTTCATCATCGTCGCCGCACCCACCAACTATGATCCCAAGACGAACTTCTTCGATTGCAGTGCCGTGGAATCAGTGCTGGAGCTCATTAAAAAATCTACAGAAAGCAGAAAAGCCAAGCCCACCGTTGTGATCAAGTCTACCATCCCCGTTGGCTATACTGTGCAGGTGCGGGAAAAGATGGGCATGGACAATATCATCTTCAGTCCGGAATTCCTGCGCGAATCCAAAGCGTTGTATGACAATCTGTATCCCAGCCGCATCATCGTTGGAAGCGATGAAAAGAATCAGTTTGCTGCAGAGCAGTTCGCAGCATTACTCCAGCAGGGCGCGATCAAGACTTCCATTCCCGTCCTTTTTATGGCGACCACGGAGGCGGAGGCAACCAAGCTGTTCGTGAACACTTATCTCGCGCTCCGCGTGTCCTACTTCAATGAGCTGGACACCTACGCCGAGGTCAAGGGTCTGAAAACCGCACCGATCATCAAGGGCGTGTGCCTTGATCCCCGCGTCGGTGATTATTACAACAACCCTTCCTTCGGCTACGGCGGCTATTGTCTGCCCAAGGACACAAAGCAGCTTCTTGCGAACTATGCCGATGTTCCGGAAAACCTGATCGAAGCGATTGTACAATCCAATCGCACACGCAAGGACTTCATCGCCGGCCGCGTGATGGAGATCGCCGGGACCTACACACCGTCTGCAGATTTCTCTGCAACACAGGAGAAAAAGCAGAAAGAAACCATTGTGGGCGTATACAGACTTACAATGAAGAGCAACAGCGACAACTTCCGTCAGTCCTCCATTCAGGGTGTGATGAAGCGCATCAAAGCGAAAGGAGCAACGGTTATCATCTACGAGCCGACGCTGGAGGACGGCACGACCTTCTTCGGCTCAGTTGTAGTCAACGACCTTAAAAAATTCAAGAAAATGTGCGGGTGCATCATTGCAAACCGCTATGACGCCGTGCTTGATGATGTGAAGGAGAAGGTCTACACCAGAGATCTGTTCAGAAGAGATTAGAGAATGACCAATCTGACCTCGGGTAGTGCAGGAGATCCCTGTGACCTATGCAGACTCCACGGCTTGTTTGTAGAAAAGGTTTGTGAAAAAAGTAAAGATGGAGGCCAGTTCCATTCGCATGAGGTTGAACTCTATATTTGATAAATATTCACCGGTTTCCTATTGATTTTTCATTCGAATCGCATACACTATATGTGTACACACATATAGTACACACGAAAAGAGTGATTATTATGATGACAACTCGTGTTTTCAAAAACGGCAACAGTCAGGCTCTCCGCATCCCGCAAGAGCTACGTACTGACGAGAACGAATACTGCATCAATAAGGTCGGCGAGATTTTCATCGCATATCCCGTTAAGGATCCGTGGTCTCCAGTTCGTCAGGTGATCGGTACATTCTCTGAAGATTTCATGGCAGAAAGAAACCAACCCTCGTGGAACGATGTGCCCGCTCGGGAGGAATTGTGATGTATCTTCTGGATACCAACATCTGCATCTATTTCATGAAAAATCAGTATCCACTGCTTTCTCAGAAAATTCTCTCACACTGCCCCTCTGAAATCCTGCTCTCCTCCGTCACCATCTTTGAACTGGAGTACGAAGCTGAGAAAAGCAACCGGGGTAATCGCACCAGAGAAAAGCTCGCCATGTTTTTAGCGCCGTTTAACATCCAACCGTTCTCATCGGAAGACGCTGTCTTTGCAGGACGGCTTCGTGGATATCTTGAAAAACATGGTACTCTCATTGGGTCTTACGACATTCAAATCGCAGCGCAGGCATTGTCCGGTGGCCATACGCTAATCACCCACACTGTCGGTGAGTTCGGCAGAGTTCCAAATCTCAAGCTAGAAGACTGGGTCATGTAATCCGATCTTTCTTTTTATCCCAGTATTTCCTCTGTCATCCTCCAGCAAAACTCTCGTGATGCCTCGAAGATATAGCCGAGTCTGCCATTTCTGGTGTCTGACACAATGTATCTGTATGAATCAACATCCCCAGGCCAACGAGAGTTAAGTACCGCAGAATTCCGCAAAACATGCCGTAATATTTCCGTTATATTTTGTAACACTTTCTTAATGATGACAAGCGCCAATGTTCTGCATTATCCTTCCAGTATCTCCGCCATCTTCCTTTCGTTGGCGATTGCATTTTCCCTTATAAGACTGTCTGATGGCCTGACATAGCAAAGCGCCGAGCGGATGTCATTATCGCGCAATGCAGTCGCCACATGCACAATGTCTCCTGTCTTTTCAAAGATAGCTGTTGCGTAAGTATGACGCAAATCATGCAGACGATGCTTGATACCAAGTTTATTGCAAATTGACCTGTATTCATTGGTAACATAGGCCGGATTAATCTTGCTGCCATCTTCATTAGTAAATATGAGATGATTGTTATTAGTGATGCCAGCAGCATTCTGTCTCGCCTGAATCTCCCTCCAGAATCTAGCAAGACTTTGCGGCACTCCGACTACTTCATCTGAATGATTTTTCGTTTTTTCTTTCAGTATAACCCTCTCTCCTTCTTTCTCCCGGCTGTTCTGTACTTGCTGATGCACCCGGATTGTTCCCCGTATATCATCATAATCATCCCAGCTCAATCCCAATGTCTCGCCACGTCTGGTTCCAAGGTATACAGATGTAACATATACAGGATAAAATCTGCTGTTTTCCTTCGCATATTCGATAAATCGTTTCAGCTCATCTTCATTCAGAGGAGTGGCCTTTCTTCTATTCTTACGTGGCTTCACAATCATAATCTTGCATGGGTTTTCATAGAAAATACCATATCTTGTTGCGTTATCAAGACACCTGTTAAGCAGCGAAAAGATATTCAATGCTGAATTTGCTCTCAGCTGCTTTTTATCTGTCAGGTATTGCAGAAATGCCTGTGCCTTTACCGGAGTAATCTCTGTCAGCTTGCAATTTCTGAAAAATGGCTCTATATGTCTTTTATAGTACCCCTTATAAGCGTAATAGGTTCCTGATTCACGATTAGTTCTAATCTGATTTTCCAGAAAATAATGAAAAAGCTCTTCTACGGTAGTCGGGACATCATTTCTCACATTACGACTGGCGCCTCTGCCTTCAAGTTCATCTATCTTCCTATATATATCCTCCTTGGTTTTTCCGGTTAGAAGTATCGATCTCGGTGCTCCGTCTCTTTCGGTATCTCTCAAGCGATAATTCAGTGTGAAGTATGTATATTTGCCTACTCTTTTAATATTGAATTTAGTCTGCGTGTTCATATTAGAATTCCTTTCTATTATATATAGTTGATGTACTCATCGGTCAGATTGCGGACTCATCGTCCTCCTGCTGTACATCAAGGGATGCGGATGTATGCACGGCGTCAACCTCTCCTGCCGATCTGTATTTGTTTAAAATTGTCTCAATATACTTGAGTGTAGACATATTGTCCGTCAGCGTATTTGTTAGCGGTGACCTTGAATAAGGCAGATAGCGCTTTAAGCTGATTGGATCCTTTATCCCCAGGTGGTATGCGAGCGTTACAATATCACTTCCGTTTTTTAAAGAGTTTACAATATAATAATCTCTCAGGTGCTGCAGCGAAAAATGCGTTACAACGCCTTTGCTGATGATGGCATTGCACTCCCTAGTGATTACATATCTGGCCGGTTCTAAATCTTCTCCAAGAAAAACCAGCTTGGGGATGTCAAATTCTTTTAAAGTGGGGTTTTTTCTTAATAGATCATTAATAAGTTCTGCTTGATTTAAAAGGCATTTTTTCAATTTAGATGTCATTGTAATATTACGATTTGGCAGTCTAATCTCACATCTGTCAAAATCAACCTCATCCCATGCAAGGTTTTCCGCCTCGCTGCGGTTAACGCCTGAATTAAGCACAAAATCAAAAAGAAATCTTAGTATAGATTTATCCATATAGGGTATCAGCTTCTTTATCTGCCTGTGACTATATATTGACGGCTTTTTTGCTATTTCTGTCGGAATAAGCATCCCTTTACACGGATTTCGACCGATGAGATTTAAGCAAATTGCATAATCGATTGAGCGTCTAAGATATCTATGCAATTTTTTCTTATATTCATTGCATCTATCCATTCCGTCAATCAATTCATAGCTCTCTCTCGCAAAGCTTTCATCAATATCCTCCAACACCCAATGCCTTATATGCGGAAGCAGATAATTAGGGAATCCGCTAGAAAAAATGTACTTATCAGAAGCATTACTCTGCCTTAATATATCCTTACTCCATATCTCATATAGCTCACCATATGTTGATTTAGATGTCAGCATCATCCCACCTCCTCTACTGCAAACAAGCTTTTCAGATATGCATAACCGGGACTGATTTCGTGTACTAATACATGATTACGGAACGCAGAGCGAAGTATTAATGTAATCACCGCACATGTACCATAACAAGTACCAAATGCATAGTTATTATTTTTCATGGTGTCGTAGATACCTCTGATATCCTCCTCAGTTAACTCGTCCAAAATCATATCGCCTATATATTTGTCTATATGATTCTTGAAAATGTTGGTTCTCGAATACGTTGTCCTCGCACTAACCTCTTGTCTGTAACAGCATCTCTCATCAAAAAACCACTGTCTTACTGTGTAGCTCATATTAATCTCCTCTCATAACTTCTTTCTTCAGACTTCGCCAGTAGTTATCATCCGTCTTGAAACATTTATGACCTTGTGTAGTATTTTTTTACTTTCAGATATTTGCATGCTTTTTCTGATGTTTAAATCATATAATATTTATAAAGATTTATCAATCACTTTTTTATTTATCTTGTTTGCTTTTGTTTGCGAAAGTTCTTTAAATCAAACAAATCATTTCTCAACATATATAGTTCTGGTAATATGATATTTTTTTATGTCATAATCGTCATAAGGCAGATAAGCCATCCGATTCATATCCGCGCACTGCATATAGCCGGTTTTGGCGGCCAGCAGGGCCGCATTACCCGGCTATATGCAGTAAGGACACCTAATGGCTGTTGAAAAGACTCTGTTTCTTCAGTAAAATACTTATGTTTTCAGATTTGGAGGAAACGTTATGAGCGTTTTAGATGGATTACAGAAAATTAAGATGAATAAGGAGCGTCCTTTCATAACTCTCCGGGATTCTACTATCACGTTTTCAAAACTTACCGTAGAACTGCTTGGCTATCCCAGCCATGTGGTATCATATATTGACAAAGACAAAAAACTCTTCGCTATCCAGGCATCTGAGCAAGATCCGGACGCAGTGCGATTCTACCAGCCCCCGGCCGAGGGAAAACAGATGTTGATAAGATGGGCATCGCGGGAAAGAGTTCAGCTGCTTCTCAATCTGGCCGGTTTAACTAATTGCGGCAAAGGCATACGCTTCTACGGCGATTATTATCCGGAAGACCATGCAATCATTTTCACAATGATTCCTGCCGACGGAGATGATGATAATTAGTCCAGAAATCTTTTTTTGCTGCGTTCCCGATTGATAGATTTTTCAGAAAATCTTTCAAATTACAAAAAATCAGATTGCAACTTATTGGAAAATCTTCCAAAAACAGAAAAGGAAAAAAGGAAAATAAAGAAAATTTTCAGATTTTGAAAAAGGCCTGAAGCCCAGGTATATATTGGGTTTCAGACCTTTTTATGTTTTGGAATTAGAGTTATACTACTTTCCAAGTGGTGTGAGGCGGGGACACCACACCTCTGTTGGTGTGGCTTTTATCACAC
>CAVIJY010000025.1:0-25329 GCA_963643215.1 Lachnospiraceae bacterium
AGAGCACTTGACTTTTAATCAAGTTGTCCCGGGTTCGAGTCCCGGGTGTCTCATAAGCAAAGGTTTCAAAAGGGATCAGTCTCAGGAGAGGGCAAATGCCCTCTCCTGTTATTTTATGTAAAACCAAAAACGGAGAAGGTATGAAAGATATCAAGATAAGAGATGAGTATATCAAGCTGGAACAGGCTCTGAAGCTGTGCGGAGCCTGTGCAAGCGGTTCAGAGGCCAAGTATGAGATACAGAACGGTCAGGTGACGGTAAACGGAGAAACGGAGCTGCGGCGCGGACGAAAACTGCGCGATGGAGACGAGTATACCTATCGCGGACAAAGCTACAGAATAGTTACTTCCATGCTATGAAGGAGCTTTTGTTGCACAGACGGAAGATAAGTGCTATTATCTAAGGCACCATATAGAGAAGGTTAGAGACAAGCTCGACGATCCTTCAGCAACCTACGCTAAGCGGCAAGGTGCTAAAGCTTGAATGATGGGAAGATAGTCATGTATCGCCCGTCATCACGATGGGCGTTTTTAATTACTCGGACGACGAGCCGAAGCCGGCGAAGATGTTGCTCCGGTCCTTCTCAACACAGAAAGGATGAGAGAGATGTATTATTACAGTAACGAGATTGTGTTCAGAGGACATCCGGACAAGGTCTGCGATCAGATCAGTGCGGCGATTCTTAAGACATGCATGCAGCAGGATCCCTATACAAGGGCAGGGATCGAGACAGTGGGAGGCAAGGGCAAGGTATTCATAACCGGAGAGGTGACGACTAAGGCCAGAATAGATGTAAAGAAAATCGCTTCCGACATGCTCAGAGAGATAGGCTATGATCCCGACAGGTATGAAATTATCGACAATATAGGAATGCAGTCTGCAGATATCGCAATGGGTGTTGATAAGGATGGTGCAGGCGATCAGGGTATGATGTTCGGATATGCCTGCTGGGATACTCCTGAGAAGCTTCCTGTGGCTATGGTTATACTTCAGAAGCTTGCCATGAGATACGAAGAGCTTCGCAAAACAGACAAAAGATTTCTTCCTGACGGAAAGGCTCAGATCACCGGGGCATACGAAAGGGGTCAAAAGCTTGTAGGAATCAAGACATTTACCATCTCATATCAGAACACTGAGATAGAGAGAGAGGATACCGACAGAATCATAAAGGATATCGCAGCTGAGCTGGCTGCCGAGTATGGTCTGAAGATAGAGGAGTTTCTGGTCAATCCTACCGGCAAGTTCGAGATCGGAGGATTTGACGGTGACGCAGGACTGACGGGGCGCAAGATAGTTGTTGATGCATATCAGAGCTTCGCGAATGTGGGCGGAGGCTGCCTGAACGGAAAGGATCCGACTAAGGTGGACTTTTCTGCCGCACATAAGGCAAGGCAGATAGCAAAAAGGTATATCGGGGAGCACAGATGGTGCGAGGTTCAGCTTTCATATGCGATCGGAATATCCAGACCGCTTGCCATATACATCGAGACAGATGCCGGAGAGATAGAGGCACCGGACTCTCTGTACGAGGAGTGCCGTCCGTCTCACATCATAGAGGATCTTGATCTGAGACATGCGGACTATGTAGAACTGGCGAAATACGGGCATTTCCGTGACTGAAACGGAGATAGAGACATCGGGCGTCCGACATGATAAAATATGTTAGCAGCGCGGATATGTGATATTTATCAAAGAAAGCCTTAGCATAACAAATGGGACGAATCATAGCAGTAGCAAATCAAAAAGGCGGAGTCGGCAAGACCACGACAGTCATCAATCTGTCGGCTGCTCTGGCAGAGGCCGGGCAGCGTGTCCTTGCCGTTGATATGGATCCTCAGGGCAATCTGAGCAGCGGACTCGGATGCGCAAGGGGATCATTTGAGGCCGGCACATATGAGCTTATCATGGGAGATGCCCGAACAAGTGATGTCATCCGAAATACAGATACAAAGAACCTGTCTCTGATTCCGGCAGATGTTGACCTGTCCGGAGCCGAGATAGAACTGGTGGATGCCGATGCCAGAGAGCGCGCTCTGAAAAAGCGACTTGATAAGGTCAGAGACGACTATGACTTCATCATCATTGATTGTCCCCCCTCCCTGAGCCTGCTTACCGTCAATGCCCTTACCGCAGCGGACTCGGTACTGGTTCCGCTTCAGTGCGAATATTATGCACTGGAGGGACTGAGCCAGATGCTGAACACCGTAGAGCTGATAAAAAAGAGAATGAACAAAGGACTCCGCATAGAAGGCGTCGTGTTCACCATGTATGATAACCGCACCAACCTGTGCAGGCAGGTTGTGGAAAATGTAAGGGCAACATTGGATGAGCATATTTATAATACTGTGATTCCGAGAAATGTGCGGCTGGCGGAGGCGCCTAGCTATGGAATGCCCATCACGGAATACGACAGCAGATCCACCGGAGCTGAAAGCTACAGGCTCCTTGCGGCGGAAGTAATATCGAAAGAGGATTGACACTATGGCAAAGAAAAACAGAGGCCTGGGAAGGGGACTTGATACACTCCTCGGGACGGATGCGGGTGAAGGATCCGATTCGACAGACGCGGCCAAGAAGGGAAAAAAAAGCGCCGGGACAGCTGCGGCTTCAGAAAAGTCATCAGGATCAGCGAAGACAGCTGAAAATGCGGAGCAGATGGTCAAGATCTCGCTGGTGGTTCCCAATAAGGATCAGCCCCGCAAGAACTTTGACAAGGATGCTTTGGATGAGCTGACACAGTCCATACTTCAATACGGGATAGTAACACCGCTGATCGTAAAAAAAAGCGGTCATATGTATGAGATCATAGCCGGAGAGAGACGATGGAGAGCCGCGCAGGCGGCCGGACTTAAGGAGATTCCGGTAGTGATTCGCGACTATGATGACCGTCTTGCGGCAGAAGTAGCCATCATTGAAAATCTGCAAAGAGAAGACCTCAACCCCATAGAGGAAGCTCAAGCCTACGAGCAGCTAATGAAAGAATACGGACTCAGTCAGGAAGAGGTCGCACTTCGGGTATCAAAGAACAGAACGACCGTCACCAACACGCTGAGGCTTTTAAAGCTTGACGAAAGAGTGCGGGAGATGGTTGCCGGGGGAAGCATATCAGCAGGTCATGCAAGAGCGCTGCTGGGACTGACAAACGGAGACGATCAAAAGGCATTGGCCGATATAGCCGCAGCAGAATCGCTGAGCGTGCGTGAGATAGAAAAGCGCGTGAAGAATTTCAGCAGAGAAAAGCCTCACAAAAAAGTTGAAACGCAGGACGATGCAATATACTTCAAGGCTTATGAGGATAAGATGCAGGGACTGCTTGGAACTAAAGTTCATATCAATCGCAAGAGCAAGGCAAAAGGGAAAATAGAGATTGAATACTATTCTCAGGAGGAGCTTGAACGGCTGATGGAGCTGATTGAGAGGACATCTGAATGAATGTGAATCTTACCATTGTTCTGATAGCACTTGATGTGCTGCTGACAGGAGCGATAATCTATGTGATCATCAGATACAGGCGGCTGTACAGAGCATATGATATCTTCATGAGAGGGAGTGATGCAGAGAGCCTGGAGGAGATCATACTCTCCCATGTTGATGCGATAGCAGCACTCAAGGAAGAGGATCATGTGAACAAGGATGCTATCAGAAGCCTGAACAGGATGCAGCGCTCATCCTATCAGAAGCTTGGCGTCGTGAATTACAATGCATTTGAGGGTATGGGCGGCAATCTGAGCTTTGCTGTGGCCATGCTGGACTATACCAATTCCGGATTTATACTGAATTCTGTGCACTCCCGCGAGGGATGCTACAACTATATAAAGCTTGTTGACTGCGGCAAGACAGAGATATTGCTCGGCCGGGAGGAGCAGGAGGCTCTGGAGCAGGCTCTGGGATACAGGGACCGTGAGGAGATGTGATGACTGAAGACAAAAAGCTGTCCGAACTGCTCAAAAGATATCTGAACTGGCCCATAGTTATGGCGGCGCTTATGGTTTTATCTGCAGCATCAGTAGTGCTTGCAGGACCACGCGCAACAGTGATGGTTCTCATATTCTCCATGGCAGGTGTCGGAATAGCAGTCGTGATGTTTCTGATAGCAAGAAACAATATCATGGCACAGCTGACCGCATTTGCAATGAATACAGAAGAGGTGCAGAACACACAGGTTCAGGATCTCGATGTTCCTTATGCGATGATGGATCGCATGGGCAATATCATCTGGCGCAATCGCGCATTTAACTCCATGATCACCGGCGATAAAGCCGCAAAAAAGGATATATTTTCCATCTTTCCCGAGCTGGACCCGCATGAGCTCGAAACACTGGACAGAGAAGGCTCCTATTCGGGATGGTTCAGAGAGCATTGCTATGATGTCAGATTCAAGCAGCTTGAGATAGACGGCGAGAATATACTGGCGGTATATTTCTACGATGAAACCGCGCTGGCCGAGATGACCACACTGTACAACAACGGCAGAACGGCATCAGGCCTTATCTACATGGACAATTATGACGAGGCCATGGAGGGTATGGAAGAAGTTAAGCGTGCGCTTGCGGTTGCGCTCATCGACAGCAAGGTGGATCGCTATATATCGCAGGTTGGCGGAACTGTCGTCAAGATGGAGAAGGATAAATACAGCTTTGTCATCGACAGAGAGCATCTGGATATGCTTGAGGAGAACCGCTTTGATATCCTTGAGGATGTAAAGACGGTAAAGTTCGGAGAGGCAAAGAACATCACGCTGAGCATAGGCGTCGGCATCGGTGCGGAAACGATCGCCGAGGACTACAAGATGGCGAGAAAAGCTATAGATGTGGCGCTTGGCAGAGGCGGAGATCAGGTGGTTGTCAAGGATGGCGACGGGGTGCGCTACTACGGAGGAAAATCACAGTCCATAGAAAAGACAACCCGTGTAAAGGCACGAGTGAAGGCACAGGCCTTTGAAGAGCTGATCATGCACAGGGATCGCATCATCATCATGGGGCACAAGCTCCCGGATGCGGACTGTCTGGGATCATCCATCGCGCTGTGGCGCATAGCGAAGACACTGGACAAGGACGCGCATATTGTACTGGGGCAGGTTCCGACATCACTGGAGGCGGCTGTTGCAAGATTTGAGCAGGATGAATACCCGGAGGATCTTTTTATCAGTGCGCAGAGGGCATTGGAGATAACTACGGAGCAGACAGCGCTGGTGGTTGTGGATGTGAACAGACCTTCCATAACGGAATCGCCGGAGCTGATTGATCTGGCAAATTGTGTCATCGTATTTGATCATCACCGCCAGAGCAGTGAGACGATAGAAAAAGCCGCGCTTGCCTATGTAGAGCCATATGCATCAAGCTCATGTGAGATGATATCAGAGATATTGCAGTATATATCCAACGGAGTAAAGCTCAAGAGCGCAGAGGCGGATATCATACTTGCGGGAATCGTGGTTGATACTATCAATTTCACGAATCAGTGCGGAGTGAGAACATTTGAGGCGGCGGCATTTTTAAGAAAGAACGGAGCCGACGCAGGCAGAGTCAGAAAGCTGCTGCGTGACAGCGAGGCTGACTGCCGGGCAAAGGCATCGGCTGTGGATCGTGCCGAGCTGTTCATGAAGCAATATGCCATCACGACATGTGATACCGAGTCAGCAGACAGCCCGACAGTTGTCGGGGCACAGGCCGCCAATGACCTGCTGAATATAGCGGGAGTAAAAGCAAGCTTCGTGCTGACACAATACAATGACAAGATATATATAAGCGCACGTTCTATGGATGAGGTCAATGTGCAGCTCATCATGGAGCGCTTTGGAGGCGGCGGACACAGGAGCGTGGCCGGCGCACAGTTGGATGCTCAGGATACGGATATTGAGGATGCTATCGCACAGCTCAAGCAAGTGATACAGGAGATGGACGAGAATCAGGAGCTGTGATCCCGGAGCTGTTCAATCGGAAACCCTGCTGATTTCAGTAGGGTTTTTGCATTTTCACCCATAATGCGGCTTAGCTCTGAGGGTGTCAGGCCGCTTGATGAAAGAAGCCCGGCATAGTTTTTCTGATCCTGCCAGGGACTGTCTGTGCCAAAGAGAACCTTGTCGGCACCGTGCCTTCTCACCATGAGAACGAGCTGCTCTGCGAGAAGATTCTGGCCGTACATCAGCGCGGCATCGTGCGGGACATCCATGCGGGGCGGTGTGATACCAAGAGAGTAGGCGGTGTCGAACCATACGGGGGCCCCTGCAAGACAGCTGAACACCTCGGGCCATGAGGCCCATCCGCCCATATGCGCAACGACAAAGCGCTCCGGAGCTACATCCCTTATGATCTCCAGAATCATGTCCACTGAGGCGTAGTTGTGATCTGTGTAGCCGATGTCCCAGCCGCCGTGGATAACCGTGATCATACCGGCATCGGAGATGGCTTCAATGAGGCGCTTATAGCGGATATCATTTAAATCCGTGCCCTGAGACGGGGGATGGAGCTTTATGCCGACGATGCCGTTGCTCTGCAGCCTCGTGATCTCTGATCTGTAGTCTGCAAAGTCAGGATGAATTCCGCCGAATGGAATGATCCCGATCGAAAGGAGCAGGTCTCTTTGCTCTATCATGCGTGTATTGATCTCCTCGACCTGATCAGGCCTGGTGGTAACCGGAAGATCGATACTGTAGTCTATGCAGGCTCTTTTCATGGATGAGGAAAGCTCATGTGCAGAGGCATTGGTAAAGTGCTGTATTCCTCCCTCGCGACTCAGCTTGTCGACTATACGATCGCACACGGTATCAGGAAATATATGTGTATGAAAGTCTATAACCATGGCAGCTCCTCGCTGTAGCAGTATTCATCGGATTCGAAGGTGCGCCTGCCTTACGCTCACACGGAGGCAAGGGCATTGTGATAGTGCACAATATCAAAAGCTGTGATGGTGCATATTTTAAGCCGGTTTGAAAGCTCCGTCAATATCGGCAGTCGGCTTTAAGCTTCAGGTAAGGTTATTCGTTTATGCTATAACTACAGAATGTAAGAGCAATATAGGAGAAAAGACGATGAAGCTACTGCTTGCGGAGGATGAGCACTCTCTGGCAAAGGCGCTCACTGCGGTGCTGACCAAGAGCACATATACCGTGGACAATGCATATGACGGAGAAGAGGCGCTCAGCTATATTCAGACGGGAGGCTACGATCTGATCATACTTGATATCATGATGCCAAAGATGGACGGGATCACAGTGCTGAAAAAGGCGCGGGCATCGGGGGATCGCACGCCGGTGCTCATGTTGACTGCAAAGTCTGAAATAGACGATAAGGTACTGGGTCTGGATTCCGGAGCAAATGACTATATGACCAAGCCATTTGACTCAAAGGAGCTGCTCGCAAGGATACGCGTGCTGACAAGAGGAAAGGATGCAGGCGACTCCACGATGACATTCGGCAATATAACACTTGACAGAACCAGCTACGAGCTGAGCTCCCCGACGGGAAGCTACCGGCTGGCCAATAAGGAATTCTGCCTCATGGAGCTTCTGATGAGCAATCCCAAACGGCTCATATCGACAGAACGGCTGATCGAGAAGGTTTGGGGATATGACACAGATACAGAGATGAATGTTGTATGGGTATATATATCATATCTCAGAAAGAAGCTTGCAGCGCTGGAGGCCAATATTCAAATCAAGGCCACAAGAAATACGGGGTATTCTCTTGAGGAGCTGGCATGCTGAGAGGCCGGGGAATGGATATAAAAAGATTCGGAAAGCTGGGGCCTCAGGTGCGCTTTGTAGCTGCGTCTATGAGCGCATTTCTTTTGATACTTATAATCACGATTACGGCTATCAACTGCTTCAGCTACATAGGAACGCTAAGAGATGCGGATAAGCTTCTGGATATTCTTGAGGCAAATGACGGTGATTTTCCGAAGCCCGACAAGAAGCAAAACCAGAACAGAGACTTCGAGGCAATGCGAAAAAACGGAATGTCACCCGAGCTGCCGTATGAAAGCCGTTTTTTCAGCGTGTTGATTGACAGTCATACCGGGGAGGTCATCTCTACTGAGACCGGAAATGTGGCCTCTATAGACAACGAGGGCGCGGCAGAGCTTGCCGCCAAGGCTGCGAAAAGCGGGAGCAGGGGCAATATATCCCAGTATCGATATCTGAAAACCGAAACAGATGGGGTAGTGAGAATCATATTTCTGGATATATGGCGGCAGCTCGAGTTCATACAGCGCTTTGTGATTCACAGCGTAGCCATATCCTTTATATGCTTTCTGATCGTGCTTATCCTGATATCATATTTTTCACGGCGCATCATCGGGCCTGTGCTGGAAAGCTACGAAAAGCAGAAAAGATTCATTACCGATGCCGGGCATGAGATAAAGACGCCATTGGCGATCATAAATGCGGATGCCGATGTCCTTGAACTTGAGCTGGATGAAGGTAATGAATGGGTGGCGGATATCAAGAAGCAGACAGAACATCTCACTGATCTGACCAATGATCTGATATATCTGGCCAGAATGGAGGAAAGTGACAGAACCACTGCGGTGATTGATTTTCCGCTTTCTGATGTGGTGGAGGACGATGTTCAGTCATTTCAGGTTGTGGCAAAGTCACAGGGCAAGAGAGTCATAGGACATATACAGCCGGATATCGTATTTTGCGGTGATGAGAAGGCTATACGGGAGCTTATAGAGATATTGCTTGACAATGCCATCAAATATTCACCGGAGGACACAGATATAGATGTTGAACTCAAGTCACAAGGGAAAAATGTATATCTGAGCGTGACCAATGTGTCGGCGGTGGAGCTGACAAAGGATGATCTGGAACGATTGTTTGAACGCTTTTATCGCGCTGATAAGTCCAGAAACTCCCGGGCGGGCGGAACCGGGATCGGGCTTTCCATAGCCAAGGCTGTTGTTGAGGCGCATAAGGGCAGCATCAGGGTGACCCGGGAGGATGACAGAGTACGCTTCTCTGTGATCATATAGTATCAGTACAGTCCCGCTTCATGAGATCCGCAAGGGTGACGGAGTCAAGATACTGATTGATGACATGGCAAAGATTGTACCAGAGATCGTATGTGCGGCATTGCGCAGATCGGGGGCATGAGGATCCGGCGTCCTCCATGCACGGAACAAGATTGAGATCCCCTTCAGTAAGACGAAGTATCTCTCCGATGCGGTAATCTTTCGGAGCACGGGTCAGCTGGTAGCCGCCTCCTTTGCCGTGAGCGCCTTCCACAAGAGAACCCTTTACAAGTATAGCCATGATTTGCTCAAGGTATTTTAGAGAAATCTCCTGACGGGTGGCTATCTCCTTGAGAGGAATATTAACTCCGTCGCTGTGCTCGGCAAGATCAACCATGACCCTGACGGCGTAGCGCCCCTTTGTAGAAATCATCATAGCAAGCTCCGATCTGCCGCCTGATGGCGGCATTTATATTTGCACAGCAGACCGAATCCGGCGTGCGGCTGCGCTGCATAAACACAAGATCTGTGATGCATACAGAAATTCGTTTATTAACATATTAGATAAGTAGGTAATTCAATGAAGATATTAATCCCTGAGACAGACTAAGTCAATACCACAGATAAGAGACTGCCTGAGGAAGCGAGGAGGCACGGGAGTACAGACTAGTGATCAGCATGCGCTTTAGGGCCAAGCCACCGCAGAATGTCAAGCCTGTAGATCAGTACATAACCCAGCACACATACAGGAATGGCGGCGGCTACATCAACGACGGAGTGCTGCTTTAAAAAGACGGTAGACATGCTGATCAGTACAAAAGCAAGCAAAAAAAAGCATCGCCAGCCGATCGAACGGTAGCGCTTTGTATCAAAGCCGGCAAACATGGCCGCACCGGCACCTATGACATGAAGTGACGGACATACATTGGTGTTGGTATCAAAGCTGTAAAGTCCTGACAAAAACCGCGTAAAAACATTGTCACGGTCAAAGTGGGGAGGGCGAAGCTCCTGCGCCGTCGGGTAAAGGATATAAAAGATGATGGTCGCCGAAAATGTCAGTATAAAATAGTGATTGTACCTGATGCAGACATCGGGCTCATAGAAGAAGGAATACAGCATCATCCATACCATAAAGACAAACCAGAACAGGTACGGAATCACAAAAATCTCATGAAAAGGAATCAGCTCATCCAGAGGACATGAGACTATATGGTACTGAGGTACGGCATACAGGCGCTCCACAAAGAAAAACATAAAAAAATAAACGGGCCAGTACCATATCAGCACAAGATGGCTGTAGCGTCCCCTGCCTGTCAATCCCTGCCTGAAATCATCCCATGTTATAAGTCTTTTTTGTTTCATTTGCTATCCTGATCTGTCTGTGTGGTAGAGTAGTGCCGCTTATTTTCGCGCAAATGAGCATTCGATGAGCTGTCTGGTATAGTCGTTTTGAGGATGGCCGAGAATATCATCGGTAAGTCCGGTTTCTACTATCCCTCCATGCTGCATGACAGCTATGCGATCCGCCATATAGTTTACCACACCCATGTCGTGGGTGATGAAAAGGTATGAAATGTCATGCCTGTCCTGAATGTCGCGGAGCAGATTTAATATCTGAGCCTGTACGGAGACATCCAATGCCGAGACTGCCTCATCGCATATGATGATTTCCGGCTCGGTGATGAGAGCCCGCGCGATGACGATTCGCTGGCACTGACCGCCGGAGAGCTCAGCTGGGTATTTTTCCATGACGGAGGATTCCAGACCGACTGCCTGCAGAAGCTCAAGAGCCTTCCTTCGCCGAAGCGAGGGGACGGGCTCAAGCCTCAGAGTGATGAGCGGCTCGGTGAGAACATCCTCGATTCTGGCATGTGCATTTAAGGAACCCTTCGGATCCTGAAAGATAAACTGAACATTGCGGCGAAAGACTCTGTATCGCTCTGCGGATAATGTGCGTATATCCTCCCCTTTATAGAACACATGTCCGCGGGTAGGACGCTGAAGATCACCCAGAATATCACAGGTGGTGGATTTGCCGCTTCCGGATTCGCCTACTATGCCAAGAGTTTCGCCCCGATAAAGCTCCAGACTGACGCGGTTTACAGCCGTGACAGCCTTGCGCACGCGCCCTGTCAGTATGGATCTTTCGGTAGGATAGGTTTTTAATATATCAGCTCCGCGAAGGAGAGGTGTTTTTATCATGGATTTGCTCCCTTCAGCCTTGCTCACACAGCCGGCACAGGCATTGGTGCCCGCCTCCAAGGTCATGAAGCTTCTGGACAGCCGAGCAGGCGTCAGAGGCGTATCGGCAGCGGGGCATAAATATGCAGCTGTCTGTGTCGCGGCCGCTGTCCGGAACAAAGCCGGGGATCTCGCAAAGCCGCTCATCGCCTACAGGCTCAAGCGTTGGTATGACCTGCAGCAATGCATTGGTATACGGATGAGCAGGTGAGGAAAAAAGAACATCGGTCGGACCCGATTCCACCATGCGCCCTGCGTACATGACCGTGCAGCGGCTGCTGTAGAGCCGGAGCATGCCAAGGTCGTGGCTGATCATCAATATGCAGACTCCGGTTTTCTCATGAAGCTCTTTAAACAGATCAAGAATCTGACGCTGAACCACGGCATCAAGGGCTGTGGTGGGTTCATCAGCAATCAGAAGAGCAGGATCGTTCATGAGCGCCATCGCGATGTTGACACGCTGGCGCATGCCTCCGGACAGCTCCCAGGAATATGAGTTCAATATACGCTCAGGATCGGACAGCCCGACCTGAGTCAGGAGAGAGGAGGCCTTTTTCAGTCCGTCCCGCCGGCTGCCGTGGCCGTGAGACACATAGCTTTCAGTGATCTGGCTTTTTATCTTCATCATGGGATGAAGATAGTTGACGGTATTTTGAGGAATAAAGCCCATGTAATCACCGCTTATGCGTCTGCGCTGCGCATCGGAAAGCCCCAGGGCATCATGTCCGAAGAGCGTCAGTTCGCGTGCATCCCAGTCTATGCCGCTCGGGAGTATGTTTAATATGGTGCGGATAAGGATGGTTTTGCCGCCGCCGGATTCTCCGGCTATGCCGAGAAGGTCATGGGGCCAGACATCCAGATCCAGATGATGTATGATGACTTGTCTGCTGTTTCTGACATTGAGACCGCGAATACGCACAAGCGGCTCAGCATCTGAAGCTGTGTGCGGACTTATCTTCGTCTGCTCTGCGGCCATAGCACGGTCCTCCTTTCTATCAGGATATCGTTGAGACCGTCGCTGATCAGGTGAAAGCTGAGAACAGTCATAAATATTGCGATACCGGGTGCGGCGGCCAGATACGGATATATCAGAGCATACTGCTTTGCCTCTGAGAGCATGAGTCCCCAGCTGGCACCGGGCGGCTGGACGCCGAGCCCCAGAAAGGACAGAGAGGCCTCGGTCATGATAGCAGATCCGACACTTGCAGAAAACTGGGTGAGCAGCTTTGGAAGAAGCGAAGGAAGATAATAATGAGTAAACAGCCGTATACTTCCGGTTCCGAAGCTGACAGCGGCCTTGACGGAAAGAAGTGATTCATTTTCCAGAATCAGCGCGTTGGTAAGTCGTGCAAACGGGGCGACGGTATATATGCCGATGGCGAGTATGGCGCCTTTTTGCCCCTTGCCGATGACAGCGACAAGCATCAGAGCCAGAAGTGTGCCCGGAAATGCCATAAGGCCGTCTATGCCATGCATGATTCCCGCACCGATGATACCCTTTATCATAGCTGCAAGAGTTCCGAGAAGTATGCCGGTCACGGCTCCGAGAGTTACAGAAACAAAGCCGATCAGCAGCACAGTCCTGGAGCCGACCATGATCCGGCTCAGTATATCGCGCCCGAAATGATCGGTGCCGAGCAGATGGGCCGGAAGGACAAATGGCTTCAGGTATGTATTCATATTGTCCATGCTGTCAGGATCATAGGGAAGATAGAACAGAGATACGGTGCACATCAGCACTATGACTCCGAGCAGGAGAGTCCCGACCAGCAGATTCTTGTTTGTTTTTTTCATTGCAGACGCACCTGAGGATTGATGTATGCGGAAAGCAGATCGACGAGAAGTGAAATCAGCACAACAACCAGCGAGACATACATGACGCAGCCCTGCAGAAGCGCGATATCACGCTGTTCAACGGCTATGAGTATGAGTCTGCCGAGTCCCGGGAGGGAGAAGACGGATTCAATCACTGTTGTTCCGCCCAAAAGCTTGGCAAATTGCATGCCGGCCACATTCAGCGGAGCTGCAAGTGCGCCGCGCAGCGCATATTTGAGATATATGGTAGGGGCGGAAAGTCCCTGGGCCTTGCCCATATCTATATAGTCTTGCCTGAGAGCCTGAAGCATGGATGTTCTGACTGATCTCAGCAGCGGCCCCACCTCTCCTACAGCGAGTGCAAGAGAGGGAAGAAAGATGCTTTTAAGGTATGTTGAGAGCCCGCTTGAAGGCGGATCAAATCCTGACACAGGAAACCATCCGGTCTTCAGAGCCAGATATATGATGAGTATGATTCCTATCCAAAAGCCCGGCACGGCTGTGCCGACCTGTATGAGCGTGCGGCACAGAATATCAAGAGGACTGTCCTTGTATATCGAACAAAGCGTGCCAAGCAATATGGCGGATATCAGGGACATGGACATGGACAGAACCGCCAGTGACAGCGTAACAGGCATGCGCTGCAGGATCAGAGTCAAAACGCTCTGACCGTATAGCGATGATGTACCGAAATCAAGCCTGAAAAGCCCGCACATCCAGCTTATATATTGCAGGTACCAAGGCTTATCGAGCCCCATTGCGTGCTCAAGCTGTGCCAGCTGCTCCGGTGTGGCATCAGTCCCGAGCTTAAGCATGGCGGCGTTGCCGGGGATCAATGTCAGCACAAAGAATGTGATGATTGAAACGGCAAGCACCACCAGCACGGCTCCTTGGAATTTTTTCAGGGTATATCTGAGCATGAAAGCTCCTTTATTTGTTCGGCGGTTCGGCGTTTCCATTCCGCCGTCGTGCTTTGCACACGGCGATCATGGACGCCTATCGTATGGCACCTCGTAAACCACTCTCATTGCGCTTTCAGCGCATGACAGCGCAACTCGGTGCTCAAACTCACTGCTCAGCGGTTCGCTGTCTCCGCTTTGCCGTCGTGCTTTGCACTCGGCAGTCGCGGACAGCTATCGCATGGCAGTTCGTAAACGAATCTTGCTTCGCCCCAACGGGGCTCGCAACATTCGAACTCACTGCTCAAAATACAGCAGTTTGAATTCGGTTGTTTCGGTCGGGTACATGGTGAAGCCCTTGAGAGCTCCGTTCATGGCGAAGATACGGTGCTGTGTCTCTATCGGAATGACGGGAACCTTCTCTGCTACCAGCCTTTGGAAGTCCTGAATGAGTTGTGTTCTGCGGTCGGGATCAAGCTCATTTTGAAGAGCAGCGAGAATCTCGTCGCACTCACCGGTCTTGCAGCTGATATAGTCTCCGCTTTCGGACTGGAAGCGCGCGATGAAATCATAGGCACTCAGGCGCCCGGAGTTTGCCATAACGGTCATATCATAGTTCTTGTCAGTATAGACATTCTGCATCCAATCAGCCCACTCGACCATCTCTATATTGCAGTTGATGCCAACCTTGCCGAGCTGATCTGCTATCATCTGACCGATATTGGAGTACACAGGGTATGCCTTCGGAAGAGTCAGCTTCAAGGTGATGCCGTCAGCGTAGCCCGCCTGAGAGAGAAGTTCCTTGGCATGCTCCGGATCATAGGGATGCACATCGTTGGTATCGATATATTCGGCAGCGGAGCTGGGAAGATATGAGCCGATCTTGTCGCCATAGCCGAAATTGCAGTTTTTGATGATGACATCCTTGTCTATAGCGCATGCCATCGCCTGACGGACAAGCTCATTGGACAGATATTCATTGTCCAGGTTCAGGCACAGCGAGGTTACGGAATTGACAGGCTTTACGAAAAGGCTTACAGAATCATTGCCCTCAAGAGGAGCTGTCGAAGCGCCTGTCACATCAACCAGATCCACATCGCCGCTGAGTACGCCGACCATGGCTGTGGTAAGATCCGGAACGATATCGTATTCGACATTCTTTATATGCGCAGGCGTTCCGTGATAATCTTCAAAGGCGGTCAGCAGAAGATAGTTCTGGGGAGTCCATATACTGAACATATAGGGACCTGTTCCGATGGGGTTGGTCTTCAGATCTGCGGCCTCCTCCTGCGGGATGATAACTGACCACGGATAGGCAAATGATGTCAAAAGCACCGGGTCAGGAGCATCTGTGGTGAATCTGATCGTATAGTCGTCGATGATTTCAGCACCGGTTATATTCTTATAATATTTCTTCTTTGAGCTGTCCTCCTCATGAAGCCGCTCGATGCTGTATTTGACATCCTGAGCGGTCATTTCGCGCCTGTTGTGGAATTTCACACCCTTTTTAAGATGAAAGATGACAGACTTAAAGTCCTCTGCAACCTCCCAGCTTTCCGCAAGGCAGGGCTGGAAGTTCCAGTTCTCGTCCATGGTGAGCAGAGGCTCAAATATATTGGAAGTTACAAAGAAGGTGGAGACGGCGGAGGTCTTTTGAGGATCAAGCCCCTCCGGATCTGTGGTGGTCGCCACATGAAGGGTATCCCGGGAAGATTCTGCGGGTGATGAAGCACCACCTCCGGAAGTTTCCGAATCAGAAGATGATGTTGTGCTCGTTGCTGCGGGTGTCTGAGAAGTGCCTGAGCATCCTGCGCATGAAAGCATGAGTATACCGGACAGAACGCCGGCAAGCAGTCTTTTTTTCATAATTATGTAGCTCCTTTCAGAGAATAAAATTCCGCTTAGAGATATTTTTTCCTGATCCGGCATCTGATGCCGCCGGTATTGAACTGTCCTTTCGCAGAGGGATGCAGTCGCAGGGCGTGCCGCTCCCATGAATATGACAGCCAACTTTGGTTCGGGTGCACCCGAACTTCCGGTTACACGGATTGTTTCGTGCTTCGCACTCCCACAATCCTGCCTCAATTCGGATTCTCGTGGGGCTTTCGCCCCACGAGAATCCGAATTGAGAGGCGTGTCATAAACTCAATCTCCCACTGACATGCCCCTAAAGGGACTAGCTACGCGTCGCGGCATGTCGTGCGAGATGAGTTTTGACACTGTAACCAACTTTATTTAAGCTTATAACCATGAAAAGTCAATGCTTTTTGAACGAAACATTCGACCTGCGCAAGCTCGAAATGGCTATTGCGGTACAGCAGATATGTAGAGCGAGTGAAAGGAGTACCGTCGATGAAATACATGGGCTCCCGGACACCGGTGAAATCAGACAGACAGATCTCCGGCAGCACAGTCCAGCCGATGCCGGCAGAGACCATAGCAAGACAGGCGGATATATCGTTGATTTCTATGGGAGCGTGATGCACATGTATGTTATGCTCTCTGATCCAGCGCTCGAGCTGAGTTTCAAAGCCGATGTCGCTTTTTCTGCGGATAAACGGGAGATCGTTTAGGGACTTTTGAAGATCGCTTTGATTGCGCACCAGACATATCGATTCGGAATCAAGCTCTACAGAACCTTCATTCCAATCAAAATCGCCTCGGACTATGGCTATGGAGAGCTTATTGTCGGAGAGCAGGCTGAAAAGATGAGAGCTTTGTCCGGTTGTGACAGAGATGTCAACCATCGGAAACTCATCCATGAAATTCTTGAGCAGCGGCGCCAGCCGGTAGTGAGCGTAGTTTATGGAGCTTCCGAGCCGAAGTGATCCGGAGATCTCACCTCTGGAGGAGGCGGCATAGCTGCGAATCTCCTGCAGCGACTGAGCCACATCGAGCAGCGCCGGGAGTATGTGCTCCCCCTGTGCTGTGGGAATAAGCCCGCGCTTTGTGCGGACAAAAAGCATGCATCCAAGATCGGCCTCCAGACGCTGCAGTCGCTTGGTCAGAGCGGATTGCGTTGTAAACAGCCTGTCCGCAGTCCTGCTGACATTTTTGGTTTGCATCAGATCCGTGAATATCTCGATGTCCTTTTCATCCATGAGTATGTCTCCTTACGGTTAACTATGATTATAACATTCCTGTAAAGAATATTAAAATATGATTTCATGTAATTATACAGAATGACAAATAGATATTATATTGGAAGTGCAGAAACACACCGTGTGAAGAAGGGCAAAGCAGGGATCGGCCGGCGATCATCCTTACCATCATCAATGTAATCTGGACAATGACTATTTACCCGGCTTGATTTTTGTATAAAAATAAAAGCAGAAAAGGAGGACACAGCTTTATGGATTACAAATCACTTTGGATGACACCGCCGCAGCAGGACATGATTCCTGTAGATCTGATGAATCCGGAGAAAAGCATGATACACGGATTGTTTCGCCAAACGCTGAAGGTCGGTGAGACTCGGCGCAGCATCATTACCTATCTGCCGGAGGGCTTCTGTCACAACAATCGGGCGATAGTAGCCGTGCCGCCTTCAGGCGCAGATCCGACGGAGTTTCTCGGTGAAAGCGGTCTGGGTGAGCTTGCTGATCGAGATAAGCTCCTGATATGCCTTCTGGAGCCCGTAGACGGACAGTGGAGACGGGAAGACGCGGAGTACATGAACGCGGTATATAAAAAGATTCAGGGGCGCGAGTACTATGTGGTGATGCAGGACTGTATCTACGCAATGGGATTTGAAGACGGCGTTGATGTGGCACAGGAGGCTGTAAGAATCATGGCCAGCGAATGGAGCGGGCTGGCAACATTTGGAACGCCGGGCGAGATGCTTTTCCTTGACTGTACCGAGGCGGAGCTTGCTGACAAGGGTATACAGAGCGGAGAAATGTTTATCAGCGGCAAGAGGGCTCAAACTCCTGTATGGATGCTGACAGAGACGGAGACACCGGCGGCGATGCGTGTGCTGGAATACTGGAGACACGAAAATCATGCGCAAGCGCAGCCGATGTATGACGCGGACGGCACAAGAATATATCTGCCTGAGTATGTCAAGGATACATGGAAGGTGAATGATGACAATATCGCCCAGACGAGAATCACAACAGACTTCAGTGCTGATAAGCTGTCATTTGAGCGGCTGTCATATGTATGGGAATACATAGGGGCGGCGCGAAGACACAGAAATCACACGAATAAGGTGCTTCGCTATTTTAGAAATCCGCTGGAGCACGGAGCCACATATCATACGATGATTGTGGACGGAATGAAGCGCGAATGGTATGAATATGTGCCCGAGCGTGTGGCTCGGAAAAATGAGCCGGTTCCGCTGGTATGCGTATTTCACGGGAGAGGCGGCAACGGGGAGACATTCTTTGACATCACGGATATGAGCCTTGTAGCCGAGGAACGCGGATTCATTGCGGTATTTCCTACAGCGGATATCTATCAGATACGCGAGGGCGGATTCAGAGGTGTGAGATTGTGGAACGGCAATCAAAACGGGAAGCAGTTTGACAGCCTTCCGTTTATACGCAGGATGGTCGAGGATGTGGAAAGCAGATGGCCGGTCGATGCCGGGCGTATCTATGCCTGCGGTCAGTCGAGCGGCGGGTTTATGAGCTCATATTGTGCATTTGCCGCAAGCGATATATTTGCCGCAGTGACTCCCTGGAGCGCATTTACATATCCGGGCGCGTCGACAGGCTTTGCATATCTTCGCGAGAAGGACTTTGAATATGGCAATGTTCCGATAATGATGCTGGTCGGAAAGCAGGATGAATTCTTCGGATCGGAGAGTGTGTGGCCGCTGGATGGAGTTCAGCCGGTTCATCAGTTTATCAACTATATAATCAACAGGTTTGGCCTTGAGGAGGCGCCGGACACATATAGCTGTGCACCGATAGATTACTCGGTATGGAGAGACAAAAAAGGCATACCGATGCTGGTAATCGGACTGGTCAATGACATGCCGCATGCCAATTATGCGGAGGAGAGCTGGATATCCTATGATCAGTTCCTGTGCAAATACAGAAAGGATGCTGACGGACGCAGATACTACATGGAGCGTCCGATAGACTGATACGAGCTTGATGATACAGGAGGAAAGTGTATGTCGGAAGCAGAGCAAAGACAGAGAAGATTTCCCTGCGTCTATATGCGGGGAGGAACATCAAAGGCCATATTCTTTCATCAGGAGGATCTTCCCGAGAACGAGGAGGAATGGCCGGAGATATTCATGAAGGTTATGGGAACCCCGGATGTAAAGCAGATAGACGGGATGGGCGGAACAGTTTCGTCCACCTCAAAGATAGCAGTCATCAAAAAGTCGGATCGCCCGGGGATAGACGTGGACTATACATTTCGCCAGGTGGATATCGTCATACCGAGAGTAGATGGCTCGGCAAACTGCGGAAACATATCATCTGCAGTCGGACCGTATGCCATAGACGAAGGCATGGTCAAGGCGGTGGAGCCTATTACCGTAGTTCGTGTATACAACACCAATACAAACAAGGTCATCGAGGAGCATGTGCGCGTAAAGGATGGACATGCCTGCATGTACGGAGACGAAAGAATCCAAGGAGTACCGGGAACCGGCTCTCGCATAGATATGTTCTTTGAGGATCCGGAAGGCTCTAGAACCGGGAAGCTCTTTCCGACCGGAAAGAAGCAGGAGGTGTTTGATGTACCGGGATACGGGAAGGCGACGGTGACGGTGCTTGACTGCTCCAATCCTATGGTATTCATCAAGGCTTCAGATCTGGGCATCAAGGGAACAGAGCTGGTTGAGCTGAATCAGAACCAGGATGTCATGGAGCATATCGAGAGAATAAGAGGCATGGCGGCAGTAAGGATGGGTTTTGTGGAGAACTATATGGATGCGCGGACAAAGGCCACATCTGCCCCCAAGGTATCTATCATAAGCAGCGCTCAGGATTACACCGATATGGATGGCAAGGAGGTTAAGGCGGATGAAATGGATATCTGCGCAAGAGCCATCTCGGTAGGAATGCTGCACAAGGCGTATCCGATGACTGTTGCGGTGGGCACCGGCGCGGCAGCCAATATTCCGGGAACCATAGTGTATGAAATCGCCAAAAAAAATGATAGCGGCATCGTGCGAATCGGGCACAGTTCCGGCGTTACGGAGGCAGTGATGAAGATGGAAGGCGAAAAGGTCCTGATGGGAGGAGTTACAAGAACAGCTCGCCGCATCATGGACGGATATGTATATATTCGATAGCAACAAGGAGAGACATGGATGATTACACTGCATGAGGGCAAGCATTATATATTTGCAGACGACAGGCTGGTAAGAGCTGAGGATTGCCATAAGGGTCAGGAAGAGACCGGGAGGCAGCAGACATTAACATATCAGGTGCTCAGGGCGCACAATCAGGTCGATGATATGGAGCATCTTCAGATCAGATTTGACGAGATGGGCGTGTACGATAACACCTATGTCGGCATACTCCAGACGGCATATGCCTCAGGCCTGAAGGAGTTTCCGATGCCGACGGTATTTACAAACTGCCACAATTGTCTGTGCGCCGTGGGAGGAACCATCAACTCGGATGTACACAAGTACGCAGAGTCGGCCTGCAGAAAGTCAGGCGGCATCTTTGTCCCGCCGCATGAGGCTGTGATTCACCAGTACATGAGGGAAATGCTGATAAAATCCGGAGATATGGCTATAGTTTCGGATTCGCATACCCGATACGGAACTCAGGGGTCGCTCTCGATAGGAGAGGGAGGTCCGGAGCTGGCAAAGGCCATGATCGGCAAGCTTTATGAGCTGAAGTATCCGAAGGTTGTAGCTGTTCTTTTGCGGGGAGCGCCAAAGCCTTGGGTGGGACCGATGGATGTGGCACTGACACTGATCGGAGCGACATTTAAAAATCAGTTTGTAAAGAATGCTGTTCTTGAATTCGTCGGCTCTGGCATCCACAGCATGTCCATGGACTACAGGAACGGCATAGACACTATGACTACTGAGTCCGCATGTCTGTCAAGCGTTTGGGAGACAGATGACGAGGTGAAAAAATATTTCGAGATACACAAGAGGCCGGAGGCTTATAAGCAGATGCGGCGCGGTGACGGAGCATTGTATGATGCCGTGGTCGAGATTGACCTTAGTACAGTGGAACCCATGATAGCGCTGCCGTATCACCCGAGCAATGTATTTCCTTTAAAGGATGTTATAGCTGATCCAAAAAAATATATGGAGTGGACAGAGGAGCAGGCATGCAGAGTGTTTGAAAACACTCCCGACATCCATCCGGATCTGAAGAGCAAGATACTTCCGGACGGACGGATTCAGGTGGATCAGGCGGCTATCGCGGGATGCGCGGCCGGATCCTTTGAGAACATCATCGCAGTAGATGCAGCAGCCAAAGCATCAGATACTCCGCTCGGACAGTTCCCCTTGAATATCTATCCGGCATCCCAGCCGATCATGGTAGAGCTGAACAGATGCGGGGCTCTGACAGATCTCATGATAAAGGGCGCTCGTGTGAAGACAGCATTCTGCGGGCCGTGCTTTGGCGCATCGGACTGTCCGGAGAATAATGCTTTTATCATACGCCACTCGACAAGGAATTTTCCGAACCGTGAGGGCTCAAAGCCCGGAAACGGGCAGGTGGCATCTGCTGCCCTTATGGACTCCAGATCTATTGCTGCCACAGCCTTTAACGGAGGCCGGCTCACATCTGCCGAGGAGATAAAGGAGGTATTTGAGGGACTGCGGTATCCTGAGTATCATTTTGACAGCCGGATTTATGATAATATCGTATACAACGGCTACGGCAAGGCACAGCCGCAGACACCCATACAGTACGGTCCTTCAATCAAGGACTGGCCGCAGATGAGCGCTCTGACGGATAATCTGCTGCTGCAGGTAGCATCCGTGATTCGCGACGAGGTGACGACTACGGATGAGCTTATACCCTCGGGAGAAACGGCATCATATCGCTCCAATCCTTATAAGATAGCTGAATTTACACTGCAGCGTAAGGATCCTCAATATGTCCCCAACGCCAAAAATGTCCAGCTGTACGAGAAAGCCAGGCTGGCGGGGGATCAGGAAAAGGCGGCAGAGTTCTATTCGGTGTTGAAAGCCGTGGGAGTGGATGTGAAGCGGGAGCTGCCGGAGCTTATGGAGAGCACGGGCATAGGCTCGGTTCTGTATGCGAAACGCCCGGGAGACGGCTCTGCAAGGGAATATGCGGCGTCGTGTCAGAAGGTGCTTGGGGGTCTGGCCAACATATGCATAGATTATGCCACCAAACGATATCGCTCCAACTGTGTGAACTGGGGAATATTGCCTTTTACCTGCCCTGACAAGGACATCAAGCTTGAGGCCGGAGAGTATATATGGCTGCCCGGGATCCGCAGGGCGGTAAAGGAAGGAAAGGAGGAGATTCCGGCGACTGTCATAGCAGCCGACGGCAGCACCAGAGACATGAAGCTGGAGCTGAAGGATGTGAGCGAGTCAGAGAAGAAGATACTGCTGGCAGGATCCATGATCAACTCTTACAAGGAAGATATGAGACAGTGACGAGTCATCGAAGAAAAATACAAATCAAAAGCCCGGCGCCATGGCACCGGGCTTTTGATTTCGCAGGCTGAGGAAGACGAAGTGACTTTCGGCATGATGCTGCATATTTTTTGCATACATACCATAATAATACCTTTTCAGATATAAAAATCTTGATTGAATCGACAATGTTAAGTTATGGTTAAAAAAATAAACATAAAAATATTACAGCGTGGAAACATTTTTGTTGACAATGCGAATTGACGGTATTATTATAGGACAAATCAGAGAAGTGATATAAATTTAACGAGCTGACGGTTCGGCGCTTTCATTCCGCCGTCGCACTCTGCGCTCGGTACTCAACCGATGTGCCGGGAGTGTGTGCATCGTCAGCTCGCATGTTCACCTCTAGATGGCGTGGTATGCGCAGACGGGAGTCATTATTATGGATTTGTATCTTTATGTTGGTGCTGCACTGGGACTGTGCGCACTCCTTTTTGCGGTCACCCTTATAGGCAAGGTTGGCAGGAGTGACGCAGGAACCGACCGTATGCAGGAGATAGCTGCATATATTCACGAAGGCGCGAGAGCATTTCTGATGGCGGAGTATCGGGCTATGCTGATATTCGGAATCATCCTGTTCGTGCTTATCTGCCTGGGCATCAATATGGTGACCGCCGTAAGCTTCGTGGTAGGAGCACTTTTCTCTACTGCGGCGGGATATGTGGGAATGAATGTGGCGACGAAGGCCAATGTTCGTACGGCAGCGGCAGCCAAGGACAAGGGAATGAACGGAGCGCTCTCTGTTGCCTTTTCCGGCGGAGCAGTCATGGGCATGTGCGTCGTAGGCTTCGGACTGTTCGGTGCCAGCCTGATATATCTGATCACTAAGGATGCGGATGTGCTTTCGGGCTATTCGCTCGGAGCTTCGTCGATAGCGCTTTTTGCGCGTGTGGGCGGAGGTATATATACAAAGGCCGCTGATGTGGGCGCAGACCTTGTGGGTAAGGTCGAGGCCGGCATCCCGGAGGATGATCCGAGAAACCCTGCTGTTATAGCTGACAATGTGGGCGATAATGTAGGTGATGTGGCGGGCATGGGAGCCGATCTGTTCGAGTCTTATGTAGGCTCCGTGGTTTCAGCGATAACCCTCGGCGTTATGGCATACCAGGGAACAGAGGCTGCGCAGGCCGGGGCAGTATTTCCGATCCTTATCTCGGCGATAGGAATAGCAGCATCGATCTTCGGCTGCTTCTTTGTAAAGGGTGATGACAACTCGGATCCGCACAAGGCTCTGAAGATGGGCAGCTATACGAGTGCGGCGTTTGTTGTCATCGGATCGATCGTAGCAAGCAAGAAATTCTTCGGAACCTACAATGCGGCGATAGCGATTGTAGCCGGTCTGATTGTAGGCCTTCTGATAGGCATAGTAACAGAGATATTCACATCTGCAGATTACAGATTTGTAAAGAAGATAGCACAGCAATCCGAGACAGGCCCCGCGACGACGGTTATCAGCGGCATTGCGGTAGGCATGGAGTCAACTGCTATTCCGATCATCCTCATTGCAATCGGAATCATCGTTGCATACAGAGTCAGCGGCCTGTACGGCATCGCTCTTGCAGCGGTCGGAATGCTTTCAACTACCGGAATCACGGTTGCGGTTGATGCATACGGTCCGATCGCGGACAATGCAGGCGGTATCGCAGAGATGTCTGAGCTTGACGAGAGCGTGCGTGAGATCACGGATACGCTTGATGCTGTAGGCAACACTACCGCAGCCATGGGCAAGGGCTTTGCCATCGGCTCCGCAGCACTTACCGCACTGGCGCTGTTTGCTTCATATGCACAGGCAGTAGGGCTCTTTGAAGAGGGCATCAATATTCTGGACTATCGTGTCATCGCCGGACTTTTTATAGGCGGCATGCTTCCCTTCCTGTTCTCCGCCATGACGATGGATTCGGTTTCAAAGGCGGCGTACAAGATGATCGAGGAGGTCCGCAGACAGTTCCGTGATATACCGGGCATACTGGAAGGAACAGGAAAGCCCGAATACGGCAGATGCGTGGCTATATCTACACAGGCGGCGCTTCACGAGATGCTGCTTCCGGGAATCATGGCTATACTTTCACCTGTTGTGATAGGTGTTCTGCTGGGCACTCAGGCACTGGGTGGAATGCTGGCAGGAGCGCTGATCACAGGCGTGCTGCTCGCCATATTCATGTCCAATTCCGGCGGCGCATGGGATAACGCCAAGAAATATGTCGAGAGCGGCGCACACGGCGGCAAGGGCTCTGAGGCACATCATGCGGCAGTCGTGGGAGATACGGTAGGCGATCCGTTCAAGGATACATCGGGTCCCTCGATAAATATTCTTATCAAGCTGATGACCGTGGTTGCACTTGTATTTGCATCCTGGTTTGTAAAAATCGGCGGAATCATCTGACAGCATCCATGTTAAAAGGGGATGCGCCGGGGCTTAGCCCGGGCGTATTCCCCCTCTCCTTTAACATTTTTCTAGCTCGTTTGGAGTAAAGCACCCCCATAGAGGTCGAATGGTATTCAGCCAAAATATCGTTCGAACACAGAAAGACTTGTTGTTTGCGCAGCGCAGGCGGCAGGTCTTTTTGTATGTACGGAAATGATGAACAGGAAAACACGAAATGATCCGCAAAAATGCTACAGGAGCATATTACAATCTGAAATACTCAATGTACTCCGGTTACTCGGATTGTTTCGTGCTTCGCACTCCCACAATCCGGTCTCAATTCGGATTCCCGTGGGGCTTTCGCCCCACTTCATCCTCATTGAGAGGCGTGACTCTATCTCCCACCGACATGCCCCTAAAGGGACTAGCTACGCGTCGCGGCATGT
>CAVIJY010000026.1:0-24369 GCA_963643215.1 Lachnospiraceae bacterium
TGTGGGACAGGGAGATTTTGCAGGATGCCGGAAAGGTATCCGCAGAACTTGCCAATGTACATGCATTGAGCGAGTTCGAGAAATACCGCATCGTACAGGACAGATTGTATCAGAGTGATTTTGACAGGATGCTGCTGGCGGAATCAGCGGGAATAACGGATGGCGAATCTCTCATGGAGGTTAGTGATAATGAAAACGGCACCCGCCTGTGATGGTAGGTGCCGTCAAATTTTATGCTGTTACGGGATGGTGCAGCTAACAAATCGCATAATAGTCACTGCACCCGCAGCCGCCTATTATGCTTGAGTTGTATCCGTGATCAGCTCGAGCAGTTCATTAATCTCCGCTTCGGTCATGCCGCCGTCGATAAGATACTGTTTTGCACCGTTCACATAGCTCAGGTCGTGCAGCTTCTCTGCATTTTCCTCACCTGAGAGATACTCCATAAATGCATCAAAATACAGCGAGACAACCGCGTCATAACGGTCCGGTGTAGCTTCATTGCTTATGCCGTAATAATTGTCATAAGTAATCATATAATCGTCGCACATTTCATCATAGGTCGCCCCTGCAAGAGCCTCTATAAGTACGCATACAAATCCTGTGCGGTCCTTGCCCTCAAGGCAGTGGATATACGCGGGACCGCCAATCTCTATGAGCTTGCGCAATCCCTTGACCACGCTCTGCTTGTATTTGTCCGTGGAATAAGAGGCTGTCATACTGAGAGTAGCAGTGCGTCCCTCATTGTAGAGCTGCTTGGCATAGTCAGAGGTGAAATCGTCCTTTTCAAAATAGCTGAGCATTTTCTCATCTGTGTCAGCAAGATCGAGGACGCAGGCTATTTTATGCTCTTCTATCAGCGCGTTGGCATAGGATGCGCGATTTCTGCTGTTGTCAACAGGCGATACGCCGCGGTACAGGAAACCCGGCTTAATATTTCCGCCCTTTACCTCACGGAAATTGGCGAATACAATATCCGATGCAAAATCGGCTCTGTCTAATGAATAAGACTGTCCGAGAGCTTCCTGCGTCGCAAGATACTTTGCCGACTCATTAAGCGTGATGGTGACTGTCATGCCGTCTTCAAGTCCAAATGGTGTCCAAAAATCGGCATTGGCATTTGCTATGAGCACATAATCATTCTTCGGGTAAGCAACCACCGCGGGATTGCCTGTCTTGACATAATATCCGTTAAAATAGGGAATGTCTGTCAGAGTTACGCCATTGCTGAATGTGACATCCAGGCTGTCGCCGAGCGAGAAGCCCGCCTTAGTGAAATCCTCGGCATCCATGTCAAGATCTGCACTGTCAAACTTTGTATCCTTGTGTATCGTGGCCGTGGTGGATATCCTGTCGGACTCTGCGGCGACAGTCTGTGCATCTGATGCTGTCTCGCTCTGGTCAACAGTCTGTTCATCTGATGCTGTCTCACTTTGGTCAACAGCAGATGCCGCCTCCGACAGACTGGCACTTGTCGAAGCATCTGCTCCCGTATCCTTGCTGTCTGTCTTACCGCATGAACAAAGTGCGGCGGCAGAAAGAACGGCCAATGACATGTACACAGCTTTTCTTATCTTCTTCATTTTTGTCCTCCAGATTCAAGCACGAGCAGTGCTTGCACACGCTCGTATTTGAATCGCCAATCAAGTTTGGAAGTTTACTTCCAAACTTCCTCCATTTTTTAACAAAAGGCACTCGCCACTCTATATAAGTGGCGGGCGGAATTCGCCCGTTGTCAGACGGGTCGCTTTTTTTATAATCGCGAATGTCCTGTTTGAACAAACTCCTCACTGTAGATGGTATAAAAAAATTATATATTGTCAAGAGAATGCTATCAGTTTTTTTCTACCATGGGGAAAGCATCTATAGTATAATCTTCTGTGGTTCGATTGGGTTTGTGGTGTGAAAGACACAAGGAGTTTATATACCGCCTATGACGAGAGATGAATTTTTAACAGAGCTGAATCAGGAGCTTGCGACGACGGGCTTTTATGAGTTCAACCGCGAGCAGATCCGATATTATCGCGATTATATAAACGGTGAGATGTCGAAGGGACGCAGCGAGCAGGACATCATGGATGAGCTGGGCGACCCGAGACTGATCGCAAAAACGATAAAAAATGCCAACGGCTTCGATGACGAGCGTCCGGTGGAGTTTGATTCGCAGGGTCATCCGATGGATGATACACCGGAGGAGGAGAAAACCGCATTTGACAAGGCGGCAGACAAGGTGAAGCGGTTCAAGGTGACCGGAGCGAAGGCAGGATGGTTTTTTATAGGCTTCTGGATCATACTGATGCTGCTGATTGTGGGATTCTTCTTTCTGATAGGCAATTTGTTTGCCTTCAGTCCGCTTCTGGTGGTTCTCATCATAGCATTGTTTTATAAAAGCATAGCCGGAGGACGGTAGTCAACAATTAGCAATTAACAATAAATACCGGTTGGGGACAAGCGTCTGACGCTTGCAGACAGCGGCCGGTGAAGGCGGGCAATGAGCAGCAGTCTGGAGGCTGCCTGCAGGTAAAGGGGATAGATAGAAGAAAAGGCCGGGGAGTTGAGCGGCTAATAAAAACAAAGAGAGAAATATTTAAATATGAATGTATATAAAAAACGCGCGGTTGCGGCACTTGTCTCGATGGTGCTTGCGTCCGCAAATGTAACTGCGGTCTTTGCCGCACAAGGAGTTGATGTTTATCGTAACTCAGGCCCGGGCTCGGAGGCGGCGGCAGCTGCTCTTGAAGAGGAACGAAGGGCTGAGGAAGAGGAGCAGCGGCAGGCCGAGGAGGATCTGCAGAGAAAATCGATCACGGAAAATGCAGTCTCCTGTCTGGGAGCCAGATATGTGTGGGGAGGCGAGTCTCCCGTATCCGGTATGGACTGCTCGGGTCTCATACGGTATGCCATAAGGCAGGCGCTCGGAATAGAACTTCCTCATTCCGCGTCGGCGCAGTCAGGACTGGGCAGGAGGATATCCAGAGATGAATTGAAGCCGGGAGATCTGGTTTTTTATTCATTTGGAGGAAGCCGTATAGACCATGTGGCTTTGTATCTTGGAGACGGGTGGGTCGTACACGCATCATCTAAAAAACATAAGATCGTGATATCGACCCTTGATATGGGGACAACCTCTCCGGATGTGTATGTAAGCATGGTAAGTGACTGAAAGGATGAAGCTATGACTTGCTTTTTTGCATCAGATCTGCACGGATCGGCATATTGGACAGAAAAGCTTTTTGAGAGATTTGACGCGTCGGGAGCAGAGAAGCTGATATTTCTGGGGGATCTGCTCTATCACGGACCGCGCAACAATCTGCCGGATGTATACGATACCAAGGCAGTGGCGGCGATGCTCAATGCGCACAGACAGCACATCTATACCGTAAAGGGCAACTGCGACGGAGAGGTGGATCAGATGGTGCTTGACTTCCCTTGTCTGGCCGGCTACGCGGTTATGGAGCTGGGCGGCAGGAGATTTTACCTGACTCACGGGCATCATGAGAATCCCGATGCACTTCCGCCTCTGCTCAAGGGAGAGGTCTTTGTATACGGGCATACTCATATACCCGTGGCGGAAAAAAGAGGCGATAACTATATCCTGAATCCGGGTTCGGTCTCGATCCCGAAGGGCGGATATGCCAACTCCTATGCAGTGCTTGAGGATGACACCTTCCGTGTGCTTGACTTTGAAGGACATACCATAAAGGAGATAAGCTTTGAGTGATACATTTGAGCTGATCGCCCCGTGTCATTTCGGTCTGGAATCGGTTCTGAAAAGAGAGATATATGATATAGGATACGAGCCTTCCCGTGTTGAAGACGGGAAGGTTACTTTTGTAGGAGACGCGGAGGCCATAGCCAGAGGCAATATCAATCTGAGAACCACAGAGCGGCTGCTGCTCAAGGCTGGCGAGTTCACGGCAGTGACATGGGATGAGCTGTATGAGAAGACCAAGGCTCTGCCGTGGGAGAGATTCATACCGAAGGATGGCCGGTTCTGGGTGACAAAGGCCAATTCCATAAAATCAAAGCTTTTTTCACCGTCGGACATTCAGTCAATCATGAAGAAGGCCATGGTAGACCGTCTGAAGTCGGTCTATAACACGGACTGGTTTGATGAAGACGGAGCATCATATCCGGTGAGAGTGACTGTAAACAAGGATGTGGTGACAGTTGGTATAGATACATCGGGAGAGTCTCTTCACAAGAGGGGCTACAGGACTATGACTGCAAAGGCGCCTATTACGGAGACTCTTGCGGCGGCACTCATCATGCTGACCCCATGGAGAGGAGAGCGCGTGCTTGTGGATCCCTTCTGCGGGAGCGGGACATTTCCCATAGAGGCGGCTATGATAGCAGCCCGAATAGCCCCGGGTATGAATCGTGAATTCCTCGCGCAGGAATGGACCAATCTGATAGACAGATCTGTCTGGTATGATGCCTATGATGAGGCCAGAGATATGGTCGACAAGAGCGTATCGACGGATATACAGGGATATGATATAGACGGCGATGTGGTTGCCGCTGCCCGTGTCAATGCAAGACAGGCCGGAGTGGAGAGTCTGATTCATCTGCAGCAGCGTGATGTGGCGAGGCTCAGCCATCCGAAGAAATACGGATTTATCATCTGCAATCCGCCGTACGGAGAAAGGCTCGCAGACAAAGAGGCGCTTCCGGCTCTTTATACCACGCTTGGTGAGAGATATGCAGCGCTGGATGAGTGGTCGATGTATGTCATCACATCCTATGAGGAGGCGGAACGCTATATAGGACGAAAGGCGGACAAAAACCGCAAGATATACAATGGCATGATAAAGACATATTTCTATCAGTTCATGGGGGCGAAGCCTCCGCGTGCGAAGGACAGAACATCAAATTAAAAACAGAGGGCGGACAAATGCGTATAGTTCTTGCATCCGGCAATAAAGATAAGCTTCGCGAGGTAAAGGAGATACTCGCGGGAGACGGCTGTGAGGTCGTGGCGATGAAGGAGATCGGAGTGGATCCGGATATAGTAGAGGACGGAGACAGCTTCGAGGCCAATTCCCGGATAAAGGCTCTTGCGGTATGGAATGAGCTGAAAAGGCAGGGAGCTGCGGCGGATACGATCGTGATAGCCGACGATTCCGGGCTGGAGATAGATGCGCTGGGCAAAGAGCCGGGCGTGTATTCAGCCAGATATATGGGAGAGGATACGCCGTATGATGTGAAGTGTGCCGAGCTGATACGCCGTCTTGACGGAGTGCCGGATGAGAAAAGAACTGCAAGGTTTCGCGCGGCGATCACGGCGGTGCTTGAGAACGGCGAGACGATAACCACATGCGGAGTCATGGAGGGGCGCATAGGATATAAGATGGAGGGAGAGCATGGATTCGGATACGATCCGATATTGTATCTTCCGGAATATGGCGCAACATCGGCACAGATAGAGCCCGAGGAGAAGAACAGAATAAGCCACAGAGGCAAGGGACTCATGGCTATGCGGGACGCACTGGAGGGAATGATCTAGGTGGAAGATCAATATGCACGCACGAAGCTTCTGATAGGGGAACAGGGATTTGCCGGACTGAGAGGCTCCAGAGTAGCGGTGTTCGGCGTAGGCGGCGTAGGCGGATATGTATGCGAGGCGCTGGCAAGAAGCGGCATAGGTACGCTGGATATCATAGACAGTGATACGGTTGCTCTGTCAAACCTGAACCGTCAGATCATAGCGACGAGGGATACTGTCGGAAGATATAAGGTGGATGTCATGCGTGAGCGCATAGGCAGCATAGATCCTGAAACAGAGGTCAATGCGTACAGATGCTTTTTTCTCGCGGACAGCGCCGCGGACTTTCCGTTCGAGGAGTACGATTATGTGGTCGATGCCGTGGATACGGTGACTGCAAAGATAGAGCTTGTCATGAAGTGTCAGAGCATGAATATACCGATCATCTGCTCCATGGGAGCGGGCAACAAGCTTGATCCGGGAAGATTTAAGGTTGCTGACATATACAAAACCCAGATATGTCCGCTGGCGAGAGTGATGAGGCGGGAACTGAAAAAAAGAGGCGTAAAGCGGCTGAAGGTTGTCTATTCCGATGAGACACCGATCACGCCGCTTTCTCCGGACGAGGCGGGCATAGATCCTTCAGAGGCAGCGCCGCCGGCGGGCTCCTCAAGGAGGAGCACACCGGGAAGCACTGCATTCGTTCCGGCCGCGGCAGGGCTGCTGATAGCATCCGAAGTAGTGAAGGACCTTATAAAGAATAATCGCGACTCATGACGCTCTCCTGGGCAGGCCGCATGGCATCCTCTACAAACTGAGGGATATCCCCCTCTTTGAAGTTGTACTCGGTATTGGTATTGTTCTTGCGGGCTGCGGGGGATATGTCCACGCTGTAATTGCTCATCTGCGCGGTATATTGCTTCCATACAGTGCAGCTTCTGCGCTCGCAATGATCGAGTATCTGCTGTATCTGGTCTTTATCCGTAAAGTTTGCCGTCCATGAGGAGTAGTTATCATCCGGATCTGTCTTGAATACCGTGATCGCATCTACGGCATCGGCTGTGAAGTCTTCTATGTAAAGGCCGTTCCTCTTGAGCAGCTCGATGGTATTGGTAAATGACGGATAAACCTCATAGTACTCGTCAAATATATGACCCTTGTTGTAGAACTCGATCTGACCGATGCTGCACTCGGAGGCTGCCAGCGAGAAATCATACTTTTCGAGATCCTTCTTATAGGCAGCGGCCAATGCCGCATACAGCGGTTTGCCAGGAACAGATTCCTCGGTGCCGTTGCGCAGAAAGCGTATCTTTGTATCTGAGGCATTCATGCTTTCAGATGATTCGTCAAGATATATCGGAAACAGAGTCTGCTTATATTCATCGCTTCCGACGATCATATCCATATCCTCAGAATCTATATCATAGGGAATGCATATATATCTGAGAACATTTCTTCCGCTCTTCAGATGATATCTTACTATCGCATTCCAGCCTGTTCCGTATCGCGAGAAATCGCCGCGACGCTGCGTCTCCATGCCCACTTCAGCCACACGAAGCAGTGCGTCAAGCTCCGATCCGGTCAGCTTCATTTCCCGAAGTACATAATCAGAGCCATATGTGTTGAAGGCGGTATCTCCGTCGGAGTCAAGACCGGGGTAGCTGAAGGCCTGCTCGGATCCGGAGAAGAAAGCAGCGTCGGATACCTGTGACGCATCGGGCACATAGCGGTCATATCCTGTCAGATCAAGGCTAAAGACAAGGAATATGATCACAGCAGCGACGGCTGAGACGATATGCTGCCACAGCTGAGAAAAGCATCTGCGAAGATCCCTGTCGTAGACTGCCTGTACTACAGCTCCGGTCAGGATGGCTGTCGCAGCAGCAGAAATCACAGGAACCAGTGACAGCTGCCGGTCTGTCTCGCCGCCCGAGGAGAATATCTCCTGAACAAGGATGCCGCCTGTCAGAGCTGTGCAAACCGATACATAAATCAGAAAGATCACGCGGGCAGGCCTGTATATCACGGAGCCGCCTGCATACTCTGCCTGTCTTCTTCTATACAGGACGATGCCGCCTGCAAGCAGGATGACTCCCACGGCCAGACATGTCAGATCGGAGGGGATCATATCGGACAGTATCTCACGGATGACATAGGCACTCGGGACATCATGATACCATCCGGTATGCTGCTCCAAGGTCCACTGCGGGAGGCCGATTGCATACAGCGGCGTCAGAGACGGCCATCTGTCAAAGCTCTGATGATACCAGGTCCGAAGGAAGGTGCTTGCATAGGAGCTGTACAGAATATCTGCCATCGACTCGGAGCAGAGCATGATAAATGCCATAATCGACGCATATATGCCTCTTCCCGCCAGCATCACGGCGAAAATGGAGAAGCCGTAGGCAGAGAAAAACAGCACAAGCAGGCGGAGCATGCCTATGAGAGCCTCCGTAAGTATCATTGAGGACATGGCGTCCATGGCATATGCCACAAGCAGAGCCAGCAAGGTGCATGCGGCGAGCGGAAGAGCAAATATCAGTATCCCGCTGACAAACACATATACGAATCGCTGCTTTGCGCTGAAAGGCTGGCAGTTGTAAAAGTCGGTTTTTTCGGAGGAAAACAGCCATGAAAAACCCTGAACGGCAAGCATTGCTCCGAAGAAGACAGCCATAAATGTGAAGCTCTGACGAAGTCCAAGCCAGTGACTGACAGTGGCAAGGCGATCATCGCGAGCCAGCTCGGGCGTGAGCTGAGCGATCCTGGAGTAGTGATCACTGCTCGAGATCAGTAATATGGTGGCCACCGGGTAGTACAGGATCATATAAAGGATGGTAGCGGCTGCAGGCCACATACGGTGTCTGAAAAGAAGCTTCTGAATGCTCAGAAAGCTGAGAGTGCCTGCGCCCGCGTTGGGCGCGGGATTGGTATATGCACATGAATCAGTTCTGTGCTCAGTCGAGGATAAATCGTTTGATATCATATCCAACTACCTCCGTTTCACTGATAAATATCTCCTCCAGACTCAGGGGAAGCACCTCATAAAAGAGGGTATCGGCGCCGGCGAATATATGCTCGGCATCATCTCTTGTCGCGCGGATTGTGATGGTCTCAAGCTTTCCGCGTTTCTCGGCATTCATGACGGTGAGCTGCTGAAGAGTCCTGCTTCGCGCCTGCTCATCGGAGAAAACAACCTGAACCTTCTGGATATTGCTCTTCATATTGACCAGATCTTCGCTCAGCAGCACGCCGCCCTGATGCAGCAGACCGATATGATCACAGATATCCTCGATCTCGCGCAGGTTGTGCGATGTGAGCACCAAGGTGAGACCGCGGTCTTCCATATCCTTGGCAAACAGGCTCTTGACAGCCTGACGCATGACCGGATCAAGGCCGTCAAATGTTTCGTCGCAAAGCATGTATCCGGTGCGGGCGGACAGGCCAAGCACCAGTGAAAGCTGCTTTTTCATGCCCTTTGAGTATTCCCTTATGCGTCTTTTCGGATCGAGAGCGAAGTCATTCATCAGACGGGCAAAGCGCTCACGGTCATATCTGGGATATATATTGGAGAAATACCTGTTCATCTCTTCACCGCTTGCATTGGCGAAGTAATAGAAGTCATTGGGAATGAAGAAAAGCTCCTTTTTCACATCCGCATTGTCATAGACCGGCCTGCCGTCGTACAGCACCTGACCCGCGTCCTGTCTCATGACACCTGCCAGCATGCGAAGCAGCGTGCTTTTTCCCGCACCGTTTGTTCCTACCAGTCCGAAGATCTCACGATCCTTCATGCTGATGGAGACATCATTTACCGCCTTGACATCACCATATGATTTTACAAGGTGCAGAGTTTCTATCATTGCTTGTCATCCTTTCCTTTCATCTGTTCGATCAGCTCAAGCATCTCATTCTTCTCGAATCCGAGCTCCTGTGCCTCTTTGATCAGCAGAGCCATATGTGATGCCAGCTCATGCTTTCTTTTTTCGAGCAGCTCGTCTACCCGGCAGACGAAGTTGCCGTTGCCGCGAACAGTATATATAAAGCCCTGCTGCTCAAGCTGGGCATATGCTTTCTGCACGGTGTTCGGGTTGGTTGACAGCTCTATGGCCAGAGACCGTACGGACGGCATCTGCTCGTCGGGCTCCATCACGCCGCGCAGGATGAGGGACTTGTACCATGAGCTGATCTGCTCGTAGATCGGTCTGGCATCATGGTAGTCTATAATATCCATGCACATCCTCCCTTCATATAGCCTAAGTGTATTATGACAACTAATACACTTAAGATACACCGCTGCCGTCTTTGCGGCAAGCGAATTCAAAAGGATTAAGGAAATGTTCAGAAAGGACGGTGCAGCCGCAGCCCGTCTTTAATAATTTTCAAGAAACATGTGCTTCTGACCGTCAGTCTTATAGGCAATGATGGTTTTCAGATTGACATTTTCCACGCTTTTGAAGATATTGCCCTCAACATACGGATTGGTCTTCTTCATCTCGGCGATGAGGTGCTTGACCGCCATGCGCTTGGATACATCACTTCCGTCCTCCCGGCAGGAAGAACAGGTATCGGTGAATTTGCATGCGCACTGAAGGAAATGCAGCCCGTGAAAGTCTCTCCATCTCATGATATCAGCCTCGCGAATCAGATACATGGGGCGGATCAGCTCCATACCTGCAAAATTTGTGCTGTGCAGTTTGGGCATCATGGTCTGAACCTGCGCACCGTACAGCATGCCCATGAGTATGGTCTCGATGACATCGTCATAATGATGCCCCAGAGCTATCTTGTTGCAGCCGAGCTCTCTGGCTTTGCTGTAAAGATGGCCTCTGCGCATGCGGGCGCACAGATAGCACGGAGATTTTTCTACTTCATATACCGCATCGAAGATGTCGGACTCAAATACCGTGACAGGTATGCCGAGCATGGAGGCATTGTTCTCGATCAGACTTCTGTTGATATCGCTGTAGCCGGGATCCATCACCAGAAAGACGAGCTCAAAGGGGAATTTGTTGTGTCGCTTGAGCTCCTGAAAGAGCTTGGCCATGAGCATGGAGTCCTTGCCGCCGGATATGCATACTGCGATCCTGTCGCCTTCCTGGATGAGTTCATAGCGGTTTATCGCCTGAGTAAAAGGTGTGAAGAGCTTTTTGTGAAATGTCTTGCGGATGCTGAGCTCAGTTTCTTTCTGTTTTTCAGGATCGGCAAAGTTATACGATGACATGAGCCATCCGCCGTAGCCGTCCCTGAGACTGACAGCGTCATATCCGAGATCACGGAGCTGTCCGGCAACAGTAAGGCTCGATGTGCCGTGCATGCAGTACAGCACATAGCTTGCAGCGGCACTAAGCTCCCCTCGCTGAGCCTGCGCAAGTATGTCCGGGGTGCTTATCGCGCGCGGGATGCTTCCGTATGCGAAGGAGACGCTGTCGCGCACATCTGCCAGTATATAGTCAGACGATGCGAGATCCGCCAGCTCGGAGATAGTTATTTCGTCATGAAAGCGTTCCTGCAGCATAGATTCCTCCTCTTCGGGCAGCATGATCGCCGTAAAGCCCGCGCATACCAGTATATAGGGTTACGAACGAAGCGCAACAGGAAATACCTGAAATGATGAGCGGAAAGGGTGGCGCAAGACCCGGGGTATGCCGCGCGGCAGGCATATGTGGTAGAATACAGGATCGGGACGGCAAGGCGATTGAAAGAATGATCTGCATGATCACAGCCTTGGCGGGTCTTCAGAGCGGAGTCTGTGTATCGACACAGGATGAATGCAGTGTGGGGAAGCTGATGATATATAAAGAGGGAAATGCGAAGATAGCAGTATATGCGGGCATGGATCAGTCTGAGTCGGTGCGCCGGGAGGCTGCAGAGCTGGCGAGGCATCTGAGCGTCAGACTGATAGAGGATGCACAGGATGCGGACCGGCAACGGGAGGAGGGCCTTCTGCTGACGGCAGCTGAGGACGGACTGAGCCTGTGTCACGAAAGGCTGACCATGAAGTCGGATCTCACCGCCATGCTGCCCCGACTCAGACAGGCGAATCTGGAGCGGGAGATGCTGGTTAAGGCAGCGAGGATCAAGGGTATGGAACACATAAGACTGGTGGATGCTACCGCCGGGATGGGAGAGGACTCGCTGCTGCTTGCCGCTGCGGGATATGATGTGACGATGTACGAGTATGACGGCGTGATCGCTGCTCTGCTGCGGGATGCATTGAAGAGAGGCGCGCAGGATCCGGGACTATCGGATGCCATAGGCAGGATGAGGCTCATAGAGGATGACAGTATATCGGCGATGCGTCGCATGGCGGAGTCGGATGAGAGTCAGCGCCCGGATGTGGTGCTGCTGGATCCTATGTTCCCGTCCAGAGAAAAGAGCGCTCTCATAAAAAAGAAGTTCCAGCTGCTGCAGCAGCTGGAACTTCCGTGTGACAATGAAAAGGATCTGCTTGGTGCGGCATATGCCGCGAGGCCGCGTAAAATAGTGATCAAGCGACCTTTGAAGGGACCGTATCTGGCAGGCGTAAAGCCGCACTACTCGCTGTCCGGCAAGGCGATCCGCTATGACTGCATGATCCTGTGAGCAGAGCGGCTTACAGATTGGTTTTCTCAAACTCGGCCAGAGCCTTCTGCTTTTCTTTCAATGCTGACTCCTCTACGGACAGCTTGCTGTTTATGAAATCAAGATCCGACTGAAGGAGCTTTACCTCGATAGAAAGCACCTTATCATCATATTTTCTGGTGTCGCGGCATATCTTGACAACCGTCACGATGAGACCTGCCAAAAGGGCAAGTGCCGCGTAGAGCGGCTGCTTGATGATGTAAACAAAAACTCCGATGATGGCAGCAACGGCGAGTATGAGGAGGCTCTTAGCCTGCATGTAAAAGCGTTCCTTGCGCTGCTGCGGGTGATCCTTCCAGAAGCTTTTGCTGGCTGATGTCAGCTCGGATGTCTTGCCGCGTGACTGCTCCCTGAGCGCGGAAACTGTACCGGAGATATTTTGAATATTGATCTTAAGGTCGTTGATCTTTGCAACCCGGGACGGCAGATTGTTGAATGTGTCGGCCAGCTCGGCGCGGAGCTTTGAGAATCTGGATGAGATCGACGCATCCGGGGTATATGTCTTATATACAGGCTTGGAGACTCCGTCCTTGTCGGTTTCCATACCGGCCAGATACGACATCTGCTTGTTCTTTATGAGATCACAGAAATCAACGGCTGATGACAGCGCGCTTTCCTTGAGGGATTCTTTTTCGATGTATGCGGCAGCAGCATGCGCAAACGCCGCGATCTTAAGCCATCCGTCATATGCCTTCCTGCAGTTGTCAAGGCAAGACTGGGTTGTGTCCGAGGCCTGGCCTGCAGAGAACATGGAGATCAGCATGTTGGTGATATCCAGATCCTTGGCTGCCGAGATATCCACATAGGATTTGCCGCCGGTGATCGGGCACTCCTCCTGTGCGCGCGCGGCTGAAGCCATGGCATCGGCAAATGTGTCTGCGTCAAGGGTATCGGGTGCCGCAAGATATACCGAGCAGATGGCATCGCGGTAGATTGCCTCATAGCTGTCCGGAAATGCCGCAAGAACCTTTGTGTACTGATCATGCGCCTGAGCAAAGTTGCGGTCTTCAAAGGAGCGGTTCGCCGAAACAAGAAGAGCCGATGTCTCAGCGCTGACGGAGGTGGTAGGAGCTGACGAAAAAGCGGGGGCATCAAAGCTGTCTTTTACTGCCGGTGTGTCGATGGAGACAGCTGTCTCAGCCGTGCCGGTATCCGCTTCGCAGGTGCTCTCACCGGATCCGGCAGAATTTGTTTCGGCAGAGCATGCTGTAGCGGCTTCTGCCGATTCGCCCGAGTCAGCAGAAGCCTCAGTCGAATCGGACGCGCCGGTATCACTCATATCAGGTGCGGCAGAGCCGGAGAAAGCGGGTGCTTCAGGGTCGGCTGTATCCGATATCATGGCAGCAGGATCATTCAGCATGATCTTCGCGCCGCATTGCTCACAAAAGCCGAATTCCTTTTCATCATCAAGCATAACCTCCCCGTGGCATGCGGGGCATCTTCTGGAAACCTTAGTCATATGTCACCTCTGAGTTGGGATGTTTCGTAACATACTCATTCTATCACAAAAGATATGTGCCAGGAACCGATGTATTGATCCTCCGCATAACCAACCAACTGAGCAGGCAGCAGTGATTTGCCGCTGTCTGAGACTTATATCAGCGCATAATATCCAGCAGCTCCCTCGGCGTGATCGCAGGCATGCTGCTCCCGATGAAGTCCCGTACATTTCTCGTGATGATATAGTCCGCTCCGACTTTCTGTGCCCCGGCACATTGTAGAGCATCCTCATAATCTTCCCATCGCATAGCTGCTGCCCGCTCGATGACGGACTGATCAAGGCTTGCAAAATCAAATATCAGTCTGAGCTTGCCGTACACTTCTTCGACCTGAGTTGGTGTGAGTTCCTTTCTCATCACATATACTATGTTGGCAAATGTAATCGTCGATATATACCCATGCGCCAGCCTTGTTTCACACAGTTTCCATACCATAGCCGAGTCCGCAGCAAATCCATCTCTGTTCAGCAGGACGTCGAGTATGACATTTGTATCAATCATCAAGACCATACTTTTCTCTCAGCCTCGCCGTCTTTATATCATCCTCATCATAGCTGCCTCTGAGTATCCCTGTCAGAGAATCCGTCAGGTAGGAAGCAACCGCATCCTTGGGTACAAAGCGTCCGACCTCCCTGCCGTTCTTGGTTACTATGACCTCATTTCCCGATATGACCATGTTGAGATACTTTCCGAAATTATTCTTCATCTCTGTAGATGTCGCCATAGCCGCAATCATATGATTACCTCCTTTTAGCTGATTTGAATATATAATATTTTAGCTATTTTTGCAATACAGATTGCAGCGTCTGAAAACGCCTCGGCTCTGAGAGTGCCTCGCACCGGAGCCTCAACGGATCCCCATCGCATCCTTAAGCGGCGCGGATACACGCTTGTAAAGTATGAATGTCACCAGAGATGTCACACCGTGCTTGAACAGATTGAACGGGAACACGCCAAACAGCATCATAGTCATGGTATCGGTGATGAGCGGGTTGACCTTGTTGCCCATTCCGATGATCACATCCATAGACAGCCCGTAAAGCCGGGAATACAGGGGAAACATAACCCATGCGTTCATAAACACCTGTACTATGCTGACTCCGAGCGTCGATACGATAAGTGCCGTCACAGCGCTCTTTCTGGTCTTGTTTCTTGCGTAGATCAGCGCTGCGCACAGCACATATACGCAGCTTCCGGCCAGATTGGACAGCTCTCCTACAAATGCCGTATTGGTTCCACGGGTTATCAGCTTGAGCAATATCTTGACCGCAACCACAAGTCCGCCTGCCGCAGGCCCCAGCAGGAATCCGGCAAACAGTGCCGGAAGCTCAGATATGTCAAATTTCATGAAGGACGGTGCAAATGGAAGCGCCACCTCAAACAACTGCAGCACCGTCGAAAGTGCGCCAAGCATTCCGACAAATGCAACCACCCGTGCATTGATCTTTTCTGTTTTCATCTTTTTCTCCTTACAGCATATAAAAACCCCGAACACTTTCGTATTCAGGGTTTCGCAATATCCTGCATGGAATATGACCGGCTCCCGCCTTTGCCATACCGGCACAAAACTGCCGCATCCGTTCTTCTTTCATCCGGACTTTAACCGTTGGTACCGGGTTCTCACCGGTTCATGCATACAGCTCGCGGACTCATCTTTCCATCAACATACGCTTTGCAGCGCATATCCGATGAATACAGATATACCGCCAGTAGAGAATCTCACTCTGCCCTGAAGACAGCATCCATTGTATACACTTTACAGTCTTCTGTCTATACTTTGTCTTCAGAATGTTCCTTCAGAGCACGCATTCCGGGCACTCTCCGCTATGTCCTTTCCGATCGCTGCGCACCCCGCACATCCCTCAGCACTCCCGATACGCCGTGCGCGGCTATATCTATCATGATTCTGCCGAGGCGCTCAGGCTGCAGTGCTTCCGGATCCCTCAGATAGTCCTTATACATATATATGACTCCCGACACAAAGAAATTGCAATAGAGCTTGAAATCCTCGGATGACACGCTGAGGCTGCTCCCGTACACATTCATCAGTGCCTCAACCATAAGCTGGTGCACCCGGTCCCAGAATGCGTTGTAGCCGACCACGGCCAGCTCCTTGTAATATCTGAAATCGCGCTCCACCATATCATTCAGCACATCAAATATGATTTCAAGCCTGAGCGGTTCATCGAAGAAATCCGTCTCCTTCAGCCTTTCCACCAGCTCCCTCACCCGGTTTTCACTGAATTCCTCCAGGATCTCCTCGACTGAGGTGTAATGCAGATAAAATGTCTTTCTGTCTATATTGGCCCGTCTTGATATCTCCGCAACGGTGATCTTTGTGAGCTCCTTTTCCTTTATCAGATCAAAAAATACATCCCTTATGGCCGTTTTTGTCTTTATAACGCGCTTGTCCATTCAGTTTCTCCACATTAACCTGCAAAACGAGGATTATTCCTCTGCTTGTGTAAAAATGACCCTTGAATTGGCTGTCGTGACAATTATAGTATAGCCTATGAAATCTTGATGTGAAACAGGAGGCGGCTTATGGACTATGTGATAATGATGGATGTATCCGGAGAACCTGATCTTTCAATACCCGGCAATCAGGAGCTCAGATTTCTCTCCATGGAATATTCCTTAAATGACACGATGCTTACCTGCGCGGCGCCGGAGAGCAGACAGGATCTGAAGCCCTTTTATGATGCGCAGCGCGGCGGCGACCTGACTCATACGAGCCAGATATCTCCCTATATGTACGAGACCGCGGCCAGACCCCTGATGGATCGGGGCATATCTGTGCTGTGCCTTACACTTTCAAGCGGGCTTTCTTCCACTTACAATTCCGCGCTGATAGCAAAGGCTGCTCTTGACGATGACTACACAAACTGCTGCTTCATCCCCGTTGATTCGCTCGGGGCTACCGGAGGCATGGCGGTTATGGCTGAAAGAGCGCTTAGAAACAAAGCAGCAGGCATGGATATTCAGGCCAATGCACAGGATCTTCAGGAGGCCTCGCATCGTCTGTGCCACTGGTTCTTCGTGCAGGATCTGCAGTATCTCAAGCGCGGCGGCCGCATCAGCGCAGCCACCGCAATCATCGGAGGAGCCCTCAATATCAAGCCCCTTCTGAGAGTTGCTCCGAACGGGAAGCTTGAGACGATCGGCAAAAAGCGCGGCAATATGCTCGCCATAAAGGCGGTGGTCGAGAAGTTTGCCGAGAACTATGATCCCTCGTCCCCCGATCCCGTATATATAACAGATGCCGATGATGAACAGCTGTCTGCTCAGGTCGAGGAAGAGATACACAAACTCTTCCCGAACGCTCCCGTAAGACGCGTTGCCATGTCTCCGATCATCGGAGCACATACAGGCCCCGGAGCCCTTACACTGTGTCACATTGCCAAGGATGTGCAGGTCTGAACAGAACTGCACATATCTGCGGAATGTTTTTTCGCGTAAAATGCCCCATGCTGCAGATGCATCAGGCATCCTCTCCGGCATGGAGCTTTTCGATTGTCAGCGCATGACTCTGTGCTCGCGACCCTCCCACAGATCCTTGGAGAACTTGTCCAGATGCTGCTCACTGTACAGCCCCGGTATACCTCCGGTATGTATGAACAGGACATCTGATCCCCGCGGGATATCTCCGTTTTCGATCTCCTTTATCATCGCGGTCAGACCCTTTCCCGTATAGCACGGATCCACAAACAGTCCCTCGCTCCTTGCAAGCCTGTATATAGTCTCAAATGTAACCGGATCAGGCGTATCATAGGCGGGGCCGGCATATTCCGAGCAGAACATAGAGATGTCCTGTGCGCTCGCTTCTATGCCGAGCTCATATCTGGCAGATGCACGGTTGATGAATTCCGCCATGCTTTCCTTATAGCTCTCATCCTGCGGGCTGACGCAGGCGCCTATGACCTCAAAGGGTGCCTTGTAGTACTTTGCGCCCAGCCACAGCCCTCCGTATGTTCCGTTGGAGCCGCTCGGGCAGAACAGATACCTTATCGACTGGTTCATAGCCTTCAGCTGATCAAGTATCTCCTTTACCGCAAAGAAATAGCCCATACATCCCAGCTCTGTGCTTCCGCCGGCGGGCATTTCATAGACCTTCTCTCCCTTTTTTGCACATTCCTCTATGATCTGATCTGCAACCCTTCTCTGCAGCCTGACCGTATCTGCCTTTATTTCAGCCGAGCTTCTGCCCGGAGATCTGTCTATTGAGGACGAATCCAGGAATATAACCTCTGCATCAAGTATCGCATCGAGCAGTAGATTGCCGCTCAGCTTCTCATTGGGTCCGCCCTCTCCCATGGAAGCAACTATGATGCAGCGCATCCCGTACTTTTTTGCAACAGCCGCAGTCTGACGCCCGTGATTCGTCTGCGGTCCGCCGAATGTCATCAATGTCGTGCATCCCTGATCCAGCGCTTCGCGCACGAGATATTCCAGCTTGCGGATCTTGTTGCCGTTGCCGCCCATGCCTGTCATGTCGTCACGCTTGATAAAGATATTGCATCCAAGCTCTCTGCTCAGATTGTCCAGTCTGTGCAGTGGTGTTGGAAATATCCCGCAGTCAACCTTCCTGAGCTCATCGATCTTCATGTCGTATCTCCTTTCTGCAATTGCTGTTTATCTGTTGATTTCAATCTAATTCAGTATTATATCATTGACATCACAGCAGGGAAATAATTGTTGGCATACTCCGGTAAGTCAGCTATACTGATGGCGGAGTCGGTAACGGGGGGTTGAATCCCTGGGCGCATTGAGCACAGCTGGCTCTCAGGGGAATCGGTAAGAGTAGCAGAGGAATCTGTGATCTCTGGCAGCAATGCAACCGATTCCTTTTTTCATCGGTGCTGTAGGAATCTGAACAGCTTTGATTTTCCGGATAAATGCGATATATTTACAGGAGACTGTCCGGATCAGAATGCCCGACTGTGGTGTATGCCAGAAGCCGGGCATTTTCTTACGCGAAGCAATGAGTCAAAGTCTGAGCTTGCTCAAGACCTTGGCGGTGCTAAGCGCCAGTGGCGCTTGTTCAGCACCGACCGGAGTGGAACGTAGACGCCGCGATAGCGAGGAAACACGCGAAGCGTGTTTCCGAGATTATAGGATGAGAATCACGGGGCAGATCGGAGGATCACAGCATGTTCTTCATGATGGGGATAACAGAGGGGCACAGAGATCTGGAATATGATAAGATGGTCATATGCGGTATCTGCGGAAGGTACGGAAGATATACGGTTTTTATGACATATACCGTGCTGTCGCTGTTTCTGATTCCGGTATTTAAATGGAATCGCCGTTATTTTATCAGGATGAGCTGCTGTGATACCATATACAGCCTGAATCCCGAGAAGGGACGGCGCATAGAGCGCGGCGAGGATGTGGAGATCGAGGATTCGGATATGAGCATCATAAACCGCGGCGCAGGACAATGTGTGAAGATATGTCCGTCATGCGGATATCGAACACAGGAGGACTTTGAGTATTGTCCAAAATGCGGGCAGCGGCTGGGATAGGGAGATGATGAACCGCTTAGACAGCGGATCTGACGGCAGAGATACGGTGTTGCTTGAAAAAAACATCGGAAAATGATATAAATTGTGAAAAGTAAGTTGCAACTAACTTCAATCCCCAAAGCATGGAGGTGAAAGAGATAATGGCGGAAAATCAATCAGTAGAGGATTATCTGGAGACGATACTTGTCCTGAGCAGGCGGCTTCCCGAGGTGCGCAGTGTGGATATTGCGGATGAGATGCAGTTTACCAAGGCCAGCGTCTCGATAGGCATGAAGAATCTGCGAACCAAGGGCTACATCGACATGGATGATTCCAAGTATATAACTCTCACGCCTGCCGGAAGGGAGATTGCGGAGCGGATTCTGGAGCGGCATGAGCTGATCTCGAACTGGCTTGTAAACCTGGGAGTACCAAATGATGTGGCTTTGAGCGATGCCTGCAGGATGGAGCATACTCTGTCGGAGCAGACATTTGATGCAATCAAGAGGCATGTCATAGACAACAATGAGGTGAGCCTCAAGCGGGCATGAGCTGTTGCAGGAAGGAGCAGAGATGGATCTCAAGCAGATGCAGTATCTGATCACGCTTGCTGATGAGGGAAGCTTTACGAGTGCTGCCAGGGAGCTGTCGATATCTCAGCCATCACTGAGCACATTTGTGTCAAAGGTAGAGGGAGAGCTGGGGCTGCAGCTGTTTGACCGAAACACTACTCCCATAACATTGACTTATGCCGGAGAGATCTATATAGATCATCTTCGATCAATCTGCGACGACGCGGAGCTTCTTGACAGACGCATGAACGATATCAGCGGAAGAGAGGTGGGAACCATCAGGATAGGATTTCCCACGGAGAGAGCCTCCTATGTGCTTCCGCGTCTGATTCCGGTGTTCAAGCGGCAATATCCGAATATAGATGTGATGCCTGTGACAGGATCCTCGAGAGAAATGCTGCAGAGGATACAGGAGGGCAAGCTGAACATGGCGGTTCTTCCTATCGACAGCACGCGTGATGATTTCATAAGAAACGAGCTGTATGAGGAGGAGATGATCCTGATCGACGGATGCGGATATATCAAAAACGAGCATCTGATCGTGGGAATGAAGGAGTGCGTGGATCCGCTGAAGCTCAACGGGCTGCCGCTGATCACTCTGGATGAGTCCCACGGTATACGGCATTATCAGGACAAGCTGTTCAGATTTCATGAGGTAAAGCCGGACATACTGATGGAGGTTCCGTCCAACGCAACCGCATATCGGCTGGCATCGGCCGGTATGGGAGTCGCCATAGTTCCTAATATGGTCGCAGAGATGACCAAGCCTGTAGGACCGGTGCGAACATATCGCATCTCGGTCACGGGATATCGATGGACGGTTTCGGCGGTGACGAAGAAGGATGCGTATATAACCGGCATAGAGAATCGCTTTATCAACTGCATGCGCAGTGTGATGAATCCCCGATAAAAGAAATGCACAAATAACGGCATGCGTTGCTGTGAATATTGATGTAGGCATATAGCTGCCATAAACAAATCGGATATTGTTTACAAAAGAAAGCCTTTTTAAGCGTAAAAAAAGCTGGAGGCTTTCTTTTTTTGTATAGCTGTGATAGCTCCGGTGTATTTAACAAAATACAAAGCGTTCAATAAAATAAAGCCATGATCATATTTATCTGCAGATGGAAATACCTATAGGCAAAGCTATTTCGTTTAGCGAAAGCTATTTGAATGCGGAGGGGAAAATGAACATATCTCAGATTTTGACGCTGATTCTGCTTTTGAGCATCTGCGTAGGGTATTCGGTGAGCAAATTCACCATCACATCGTGTGCCGTTATGGGGCTTTTGTATCTGTTCAGGATACTCGAGTTTAAGGATGCCTTCGGATCGCTTGCAGCAGACACGGCCATCACATTCCTTGCTATGTTCGTGCTTGTAGCAGGAATCAACAGAACCCAGCTTCTCAACAACATATCAAAGCAGATCGTGAGAATCGGCGGAGACAACGAAACAAAGGTCATGATCGGTGTTACTGCGATGTGCGCGCTGCTGTGCGCATTTGTAAACACAACCACGGCTGTCATCACACTTACACCAGTGGTGATCTCAATAGCCAATCAGCTGAACAAGTCCCCCAAGAGATTCCTGAAGAGCATGCAGAACAACTGCACACTTTTTCAGGGCTATCTTCCCATCGGACAGGGCGCGGTTGAGTATATGGCACTGAATGATATGGTTGAGGCTCTTGGAGGGAGAGGAACATTTGAGCTGACTACCACATTTATAGCAAGAATTCCGGCAGTAATCATATGTGTGCTGTTCAATGTGTTCATCATGCAGAAGAGAGCTCCGGGAGGAGTAATAACGGCGGAGGCTACAAAGGAGGCTGAGGATGCAGCCGCGTCGGCGGATAAGAAGTCACATCAGAAAAAGCCGCTGGATCCTGTTCGTGAGAAGCTGGCGTATGCCATATTCATAGCGTCAATGGTATGCGTCATATTCGCAGGCAAGCTCGGAACGGATGTAGTCACGGTAGCTGTAGTAGGGGCATGTGCGATGGTTATATCGGGAGTGCTGACAGAAAAAGAGGCGATCGCGGCATTTGATATCAGACTTGTATGCATGTATGCGTGCTCACAGGCAATCTCAAAGGCGCTCAGGGCGACAGGTCTTGTAGATATCATAGGCGGCGGTCTGGGGAATATCCTCGGAGGATTCACTAATGCTTATGTTATTGCGGCCATTCTGTTCCTTGTAGTCGGAACCATGACGCAGTTCATGTCAAACTCAGCTACAGCCGCGATATTCAAGCCCATAGCGGCACTGGCCGCGGTATCCCTGGGGCTTGATGCGAGGGCGGTCATACTCGCGGTCAATATAGCGGCGTATGTGTCGGTAACCACGCCTATGGCATCCCCGTCCATGGCCATGACATTTACGACAGGAAACTACACCATGAAGGAGTATGTAAAGGACGGTCTGCCCATATTTATCCTTTACTTCATAATATTCCTGGCATGGGTTCCGACCGTGTTCCCGGCATTGTAGGAACGAGGATATCTTGAAAATGCGACCAGACTTGTAAAACAAGAAACCGGCACCCCATCATGATGGGGTGCCATGTATGGAAAGGAGAAAGAATGACAGTAAAAGCAAAGGCGTTGAGATTTCGGTGGATAAACGGGCAGTGTCTCCAGATACAACTGCCCAACGGCAAATGCATAGTGACGGATCCGTTCTTTCCGTCGCCAAAGTCCGATTGCAGCGCATTTCCCCAGGGAAGCCCGTCATGTATGACAGAGCCGTTTGACGAGTCGGATTTCGGCAGGATAGACTATGTGATCTTAAACCATTCACATGGTGATCATGTCTACAGGCTGCAGCAGATATTTGATATGTACAGGCCTGTCATCATAGTACAGGGAGAGATGGCGGTGGAAATGGCCAGGGTTTACCGTATACCGATGACCAATATATATCCGGTGAATCTCTGCGGAACATATCATTTTGACGGCTTTACGCTGCATACCTATCACGGAACACATCATCCGATGGGAATCTTTGCGGAGCAGGTGGAGAGCATGCCGCGCGATATGGTTGATAATCCGGATGCATTTGAATGGAGTCTGCTGGGAGGACTGTTCAACATGAACTTTACCCTCACCACACCGGAGGGCTGCTCGCTGGCATTCTTCGGAGGAAATATAGACGCGGACCTTGAGGAGTTTGCAAAGCTGCGGCCTACAGTGCTGTTCAGAAACAAGCTGCACTCCTCAAAAACCAAGTATGACGAGGCGCTGGTATGGGCTGAATATCTGAGAGATACCAGGATACCGCTTATGGTGCCGATGCATCATGAGAAATGGTATGTAACACGCCCGGGCTTTGTAGAGCAGCTGGTGGAGGATATGAACTCACATCTGAAGGAGTGGGGCAGCATAAGCAGGGTGCTTGATCCAAAGCGTACCAAATGGTATTCACTGAACTTCGAGATAGAGGAGGAGTAAGAACAGAAAAATGTGACATTAAAGCTCTGCAGTGATGATATAATTTATCAAAAGCAAAGGAGCAGGTATGATGAATCTTGATATCCGTCAGATGAGATATCTGGTCACATTGGCAGAGACAGGTAACTTTACGCATGCGGCCAGAATACTGTACACATCACAGCCGTCTCTTAGTACATTTGTCTCAAAGGTAGAGGCGGAGCTTGGCGTGCAGCTTTTCGACAGGAGCACCTCGCCTATCACCATGACGAGCGCCGGGGAGATCTACATAGAAAATCTGCGCATGATATGTGAGAAGGCAGACGAGGCAGACCGGAGGATAAGAGACATCATCAATGAGGAGATCGGCGTGCTGAAGGTGGGATTTCCCGTGGAGCGCGCCGCTTCCATGCTTCCGTACATTCTGCCTGTATACAGGCAGAAATACCCCAATATAGAGGTAAAGGTAAGCGCAGTCTCGTCACAGGAGATGGTCAAGATGGTAGAGGATAAGCATCTCTCTATGGGAGTCATACCGGCGACGAACGCGACAGCAGGGCTGATGCGCAGTGAACTGTATGAGGAAGAGCTTTTTCTGGCTGACGGAAGCGGCGCGGTAGTCGGAGAGCACTTGATAGACGGGCATCCTGACTGTGTGGACATAGGGAAGCTGAACGGGCTGCCGCTTGTATGCCTTAAGACAAGCCACGCCATAAGACTGTTTCAGGATGAGTTGTTTAAAAAACATGCTGTGAAGCCGAAAATTATAATGGAGGTTCCGGCTAATTCCACTGCATACAGGCTGGTCAGTGCAGGGACAGGGACAGCTATCATACCGGCTCTGACGGTAAATATGGTAAAGGAAATCGGAAATATCAGGCTGTACAGGCTCGGCAGAGAAGGCACATACTGGAGAGTGCTTGCGATATCCGCAAAGGATCGTCCCATGAGCAAGCCGGAGAATGACTTCATAGAATGCATGAGGGATGTATTCGGAAACGGCTCAGGGCTTCTGAACGGAATGCCATAAGCAGAATACAGGATATAAATGCTATAAGGATATAAATATAGCGCTCGGGCACGCATCATGATCCCGGGCGCTTCTTTACGCGAAGCAATGAGTCAAAGTCTGAGCTTGCTCAAGACCTTGACGAATGCCGCGATAGCGAGGGAACACGCGAAGCGTGTTTCCGAGATTTAGTGTCTGAAGATGCCCGGATCACAGGGAATGCTGACGACAGCCATATGAATTTGC
>CAVIJY010000027.1:0-24026 GCA_963643215.1 Lachnospiraceae bacterium
ACTTTTCCTAAAGGAAGGAGGATACACACATGAGTGAGCACGAGCATACACATGAGCATGAGCACACCCACGCGCATACCCATGAGGTGACCGCGGACGCACTTCTGGCGCATATGATAGAGCACAACGAAAATCATACGCATGAGCTGGAGCATCTCGCGAGCCATATGGAGGGCGAGGCAGCGAAGCAGGTCATGGAGGCAGTGGCAACATTTCGCCTTGGCAACGAACAGCTGAACAAGGCTCTCGGCATGCTCAAGGGCTGAGAGAAAGCTCTGCCGCAAGGCTTTACATAGACGGGTTTACAGAGTAAGCTTTATATAGAAGGTTTATAATATATCCTGCAGGGATAGTGAAGGAGGGAATGAATATGTGCCTTTCGACAGCCTATCTGAATAAAAAAGACAAGGAACATGTAGCAGCCGAGTATGTGGCAAAGATACATACTGTAGGCAGGAAGATCACATTGACCGATGTGATGGGATTTGACACAGAGGTAGACGGAGAGATCTCATTTGTAGATCTTAACGGAGGCGTTATCATCATTGACACACAGGCGGCCGCTGAGGCGGTATGATGACATACGAGGACAAAATATGAATACACAGACGATTGCATTGGCAGGCAAGGGCGGAGTGGGCAAAACCACCATCACCGGCATGCTGATCAAATATCTTGAAAATAAACACAACGGCCCCATCCTCGCTGTAGATGCGGATGCCAACTCCAATCTGAATGAGGTGCTGGGGCTGGAGGCTCCGGTCACTCTGGGAGAGATACGAGAGCAGATGGAGAGAGACGGGCAGTCGGGCATGCCGTCATCCATGACAAAGGCTGAATACGCCGAGATGAAATTCGGCGAGGCTCTGGCAGAGGGAGATGAATACGATCTGCTGGTGATGGGACGAACACAGGGTTCGGGTTGCTATTGCTTTGTAAACGGCATACTCTCCAATCAGATAGCAAAGTACGCATCCAACTACAGATATGTGGTTGTAGACAATGAAGCCGGGATGGAACATATCAGCCGGGGCATACTGCCGAAGGTGGATACGGTCATACTTGTGAGCGACTGCTCAAGGAGAGGAATACAGGCCGTAGCGAGGATACGCGATCTGGTCAATGAGCTCAAGATAGGCGCCAAGGAGGTTAAGCTTCTGGTGAACAGGGCTCCCGGAGGAATAGCGAACGAGGGAGTCATGGAGGAGATACAGCGCCTTGGACTGGATCTGCTGGGTGTGCTTCCTCAGAGCGAAAGTATCTACGAGTATGATTCTCAGGGGAAGCCGACAGCGGATCTTCCTGATGATGATGAATTCAGAAGGACACTTTTTGAAGCTCTTGATAAGATGAATTTCTAAAATTGGTTCGGGTGCACACGAACCTCCGGTTACTCGGATCGTTTCGTGCTTTGCATTCCCACTGTAACCAAAATTTGCTGCATGAATGCCGCCGGGATATAGTTGTGAACGGCGGCATTTTTCACAGACAGGAGGGATCCATTTTGCCAAACATTACATTCAGATTCAGCAATCTTCAGGAAATCACGACACATGCGCCTCAGGGAGAAAAACTTCTTGAGACTGCCAGACATGTGGGAGTGGCTATCGATGCGCCCTGCTCCGGCAACGGCACCTGCGGCAAATGCAGGATAAGGCTGGTCAGCGGTGAGCTCGAATCGGAGCATACGCGTCATATCAGTGATGAGGAATACGGGCAGGGATGGAGACTCGCCTGCGCAAGCGTTCCGGTGACAGATGTAGTGGTAGAGGTTCCGGACACGGCTTCGGCATTTCAGACACAGATAAGGACGGCTGATTTGAATGATCCCAAGGTCATGGGAGCCTTCACCAGAGCGGTGGAAGAACTGACCGAGGCGGGAGTGATGGGCGAGGTGCCTGTCTTCTCACTACGCGTGAGCATGAGCGAGCCTACGATAGAGGACACGATGCCGGATATAGAGAGGCTGAGCGGCGCGATCGGTGATGTGACGGGACAGAGAGTGACGATGGAGCTCTATGCCGTAAAGAAGATGGCACAGGTGCTTCGGGAGTCGAATTTCGATGTACGGGTGGTGCTGCTGAAGAAATCGGATCATTTGAAGGTTCTGGATATCCTTCCGGGAGATGATACCGCTCCTGTAGGCGGCCTTGCCATAGATATAGGAACTACTACAGTAACCGGTGTGCTGGTCGATATGGAGACCGGAAAGATACTCGGACGCGCGTCTGCAGGAAACGGGCAGATACGCTACGGCGCGGATGTTATAAACCGCATCATAGAGTCGGTAAAGCCCGGCGGAAGTGAGAGGCTGCGCAAGGCGGTGGATGAGGAGACGATAGTTCCGCTTATCGACTCACTGTGCCGTACAGCGGGCATGTCAAAGGAGCGCATATACAGGGTATCAATCGCCGGCAACACCACCATGGAGCATCTGCTTTTGGGTCTTTACAGCGATCCTGTGCGCATGGAGCCGTTCGTGCCGTCATTCTTTGCGGCGCCGGAATTTGCGGCGCAGGATGTCATATCAGGAATGAACAGCGCGGCGCAGCTGACATTGGCACCGAATGTAGGAAGCTATGTGGGCGGAGATATCACTGCCGGAGTGCTTTCAAGCACACTCTGGACAAAGGAGGATATGACGCTCTTTGCAGATCTGGGAACAAACGGAGAGCTGGTGCTCGGCAACAGTGACTACATGCTGACATGCGCATGCTCTGCCGGTCCTGCATTTGAAGGAGGCGATATATCCTGCGGTATGCGTGCCACAACCGGAGCGATACAGGCTCTGGATATAGACAAGGATACTATGAATCCCACATATGATGTCATCGGAGATCCTGGACAAAAGCCCATAGGGCTGTGCGGCTCGGGGCTGATCGATACCGTATCGGAGCTGTTTGCATGCGGAATCATCAGTGCTAAGGGCAAGTTCGTCCGTGAGGGAGCGCGGGTGAAGCATGATGAGTATGGGATGGGAAGATATATACTGGCATTTGAGGATGAATCCCATGACGGGCGTGAGGTATCCATCAACGAGGTTGATATAGACAATTTCATCCGCGCCAAGGGAGCTATATTCTCGGCTATACGACTGATGCTGGGACAGGTAGGTCTGGAGCCGGAGCATATAGACCACATCATGGTGGCAGGCGGCATCGGAGGAGGAATAAACTTCGACAGAGCTATATATATCGGAATGCTGCCGGATGTAGACAGGGAAAAATACAGCTATATAGGCAACTCTTCGCTGACCGGAGCCTATGCTACGCTGCTGAGCCGCGACGCGCAGCTGAAGGTAGAGGAGCTGGGACGCAACATGACATATGTGGAGCTGTCCAACGAGCCCTCTTATATGGACGAGTTCGTCTCGGCCTGCTTCATCCCGCATACCAACAGCAGTCTTTTTCCGAATACCAGACAGAAGTAAAACGGGGATGTAAGGAGAATATACAATCATGGAGATGCCGTACAGACAGGACGCCCTGACAGGGATACCGCTTGAACACTATATGAAGCTGCTGAGCGAGGCCTCGCCCGAGGAGATATCCGAGCGCACAGGACTGGCAAATGAGAACGGGCGTTTTACACTTAGCATACTGGGTGAGAAAAAAACCATCACACTTCCTGATTTTGCCGATGACGGCTGGGCGGACAGATGGAAGATACTCTTTGCAAGATATCTGCTTGAGGGAAAAAGAATCAGACCGTCAAAGGATTTTATCACATACAGCAGCCTTCCGTGGGGAGAGGTATACAATGAAAAGTTCAGACAGCGTTGTATACTGAGACTTGCGGGGACCTTCGGGAGCCGCATAGAAGTTTTCAGGGAAAGATGCGAAAAGCTTCACGCGTCCCGGATAGAATCAAGCGGGTGCGGATATGAATTCGAGCTGCTGGATGGTTTGAAGGTGCGCTTTATACTGTGGGAGGGCGACGAGGAATTTCCTGCGTCGGCACAGATACTTTTCTCAGACAACTTCCCGGATGCATTTTCGGCCGAGGACAGCGTAGTTGTATGTGAGTATATACTTGGCAATATGAAATAACGTCTGACTGTAAAGGATATAAAGATGCGATTTAAAAACGGTGCGTCCATGCTGATGCATTTCCTGAGGGGCTGCAAAAGATATTTTGCGGCCTCTGTTTTGTGTGCATTTTTGATGGCGCTTTTTGAAATGATCAACCCAAAGCTCATAGCGTATACAGCGGACCACCTGGCAGAGGTGGCCGACAGTCTCGGACTGATAGCGCTGCTCGTAGTAGCCGTGGCGCTGCTGCGGGCACTGTTCAGATACCTGTTCGGGGCTGCGAATGCTGCAGCGTCGGAGCGGCTTGTCAAGAATATGAGGGACGATCTGTATGCGCACATACTGCATTTGCCCTATAAATGGCACGGTGAGAATCAGACAGGCGATATCATTCAAAGATGCACATCCGATGTTGATCAGATAAAAAGATTTCTGTCCAATCAGATGGTCAGTCTGTTCAGAACAGGCATACTGATAGTTCTGGCACTGTATTTTATGGCAACCATCGATCTGCGCGTCACGGCAGTATCCGGCGCATTCATACCTGTTGTGCTGTGGTATTCCGTGACCTATCGAAAAAAGATGAGCGACAGATTTCTGGAAAGCGATGAGCAGGAAGGACATCTGTCAACAGTGGTTCAGGAGAATCTGACAGGTGTGCGGGTAGTGAGGGCGTTCGGAAGAGAGGCCTATGAGCGGGACAGATTCGAATGGGACAATGAGCATTATACCGGGCTTACGGTTCACGTAATCGATCTGATGTCACAGTTCTGGGCTGTAAGCGATATGCTTTCCGGAGCACAGATACTGAGCGTGGTGGCATACGGAGCTGCACTTTGCGTCGGAGAAAGCCTGAGCGTCGGAAGCTATATGGCTCTGATATATTACAATGCGATGCTGACCGGCCCGGTGCGTGCGCTGGGAAGGGTGCTGTCCGAGATGAGCAAGGCTATGATAGCGCTGGAGAGAGTCCGTTATATCATGAACAGTGAAGAGGAAAGAGACGAAGACTCTACGCAGCCATGGCCGCAGAGCAGCGATATAGAATTTTCCCATGTGACATTTTCATATGACGGCAAGAATAAGGTGCTTGATGATGTGTCCATGACGATAAACGAGGGACAGACAGTAGGCATACTGGGAGGAACCGGATCAGGCAAATCAACGCTCATGCTGCTTCTGACAAAGCTCTACGAGCTTGGCGAGGCAGACGGCAACATATACATAGGCAAGACTGATATTCGCAGCCTGAAGGCGGCTGATGTCAGAAGGCATATAGGTATAGTGCTTCAGGAACCCTATCTCTTCTCGCGATCCCTGGCGGATAATATCGGAATCGCGATTGATGAGACAGACGAGAATCGTTATATGCAGATGGTGCGCGAATCGTCCGTGATGGCGTGTCTGGATGAATCGGCAGAGCGCTTTGCCCACGGATATGACACCGTGGTAGGCGAGCGCGGCGTAACCCTCTCGGGAGGACAGAAGCAGCGGGCGGCTATAGCACAGATGCTGATAAAGAGATCGGATATAGAGATATTTGACGATTCACTCTCGGCCGTGGACGCACAGACGGACGCCAGGATAAGAGCCAAGCTGGCAGACAGAGGCAGTAAAGCTACGACGATACTTATATCCCACAGAATCACCACATTGATGGGATGCGACATGATTTATGTGCTGAATAAAGGCAAAGTGGCAGAAAGCGGCAACCACGAAGAGCTGATGGCGCATGACGGGATATATTCGAGGATATATTCACTCCAGATGCGGCTGACCGGGGATAAGGGGGCAGTATGAAAAAACAGCAGGGAACATCGGAGGAGACTCGGCTGAGATTCTTTGGCATAGACCGGCTTATGCCATTTATAAGACCATACGGCAAAACCATATTTTTAATGGTTGTGCTCGGCGCGCTGTCCAGCGGCGCTGATGTGATTTTTGTGCTGTTCAACCGATATGCTTTAAATCATTTTGTGGCGGAAAGAACCACTGAAGGGCTGGGAATCTTCTGCGGTCTGTATATAGCGCTGCTGCTGCTTCAGGCATGGGACAATTATGTGGATGTATGCATGTGCGGCCGTATAGAGATGTATATAGACAGAGATCTGAGAAATGCCGCATTTAATCACCTTCAGACGCTGTCATTTTCATATTTCAACAGAAACAATGTCGGATATATACATTCGCGGGTAATGAGTGATACCGGCAGAATAGGCGAGATGGTTGCATGGGATCTGATGAGGGTTGTATGGACAGGCGCCTATGTGATATTCGCTCTGGCCACCATGCTTGCCATAAATGCAAAGCTTACGCTTTATATCATAGCTTTGATACCTGCTGTTATCGCTATTACGATATATTTTCAACGACATCTCATTGTTTTAAACCGCAAGGTCCGGGAGATGAACTCGCGCATCACGGGGGATTTCAATGAAGGAATCACCGGAGCGAGAGCCATAAAGACCTTGGTCATCGAGGATAAGATGACAGAGGAGTTCGATGATGATACGGAGAGGATGAGAAAACTTTCGGTACATACGAGCAGACACTCCGCACTGTTCGTATCGACGGTATCGTTTTTCTCATCGGTGGCGCTTTCGATGGTTCTCTGGAAGGGCGGAAGAATCACCGCCGAGGGCGTGATGGAGATAGGAACATTGTCTGTATTCATGTCCTATGCGCTCGGGGTTCTGGATCCGCTTCAGGAGATCATATCAACCGTGTCAAATCTGATAGCAGTACAGGTCAACATAGAGAGACTGACCACGCTGCTGAGCACAAAGTCGGATGTTGTGGATTCTCCGGAGGTGATAGAACGATACGGCGATACATTCAGCCCGAAAAAGGAAAACTGGGAGGAGATATTCGGGGATATGGATTTTGAGGATGTAACCTTCAGATATCCGGACGGTGAGGAATATGTGCTGGAACATTTTAATCTTCATGTGCCTCAGGGTACCAATGTGGGTATAGTAGGAGAGACCGGAGCAGGCAAATCAACGCTTGTCAATCTGGCATGCCGCTTCTATGAACCGACCTCAGGGCGCGTGCTGCTGGACGGAAGAGATCTGCGGGAGCGCTCACAGCTCTGGCTGCACAGCAATATAGGATATGTGCTGCAGACTCCGCATCTGTTCTCGGGATCCGTTCGGGACAATCTCAGATACGGAAAGCCCGATGCAACGGATGATGAGATATGGGATGCCCTGAAGCTCGTGGCGGCGGATGATATAGTGGCGCGTATGGAAAAGGGTCTTGACAGTATGGTTGGGGAAGGAGGAGATACGCTCTCGACAGGAGAAAAGCAGCTGCTGTCTTTTGCCAGAGCTATCATAGCAAGGCCGCGTATACTCGTGCTTGACGAGGCCACATCCTCCATAGACACGGTAACCGAGAGGCGCATACAGGATGCCATAAGGATAGTGACACAGGGCAGAACCGCTTTTGTCATAGCCCACAGGCTGAGCACCATAGTCGACGCCGATGTGATACTGGTAGTAAAAGACGGACATATAGTAGAGCAGGGAAGACATGGAGAGCTGATGGAGGCGCGGGGATACTACTATGAGCTGTATACGCGCCAGCAGGAGCAGCTAGCGGCTGATATGGAGGGTGTCTCAGAACAAAGCGGCTGTTGAGCGGATTCCTGCTTTTGCAGATGTACGGTGCAGACTGACGGCATGGGAGATGTATGAGAAATCGGTATGCAGGAGGATGAAAAAGCAAATGGAATATTATCTGGCGCCGCTTGAGGGGACGACGGGGCGCATATACCGCAATGCCGTGCAGGAATTCTTTCCCGGTACGGTAGACAAGTTTTTCACACCGTTCATAGTCCCTCATCCCAAGAAAGCACTGTCGCCAAGAGAGACAGCGGATATACTGCCGGAGAATAATCCGGGCATCACGCTGGTCCCCCAGATATTGACGAGCAATGCCCGGGAGTATCTCAGGTTTGAAGCGGCAGTCCGTGATATGGGATATGAGGAGATAAACATAAATCTCGGATGTCCGAGCGGTACGGTGACAAAAAAAGGGCGCGGAGCCGGTGCACTGGCAAGCCCGGGTACGCTGGATGCGATGCTGGATGATATATACTCGCATGCGGCATGTCGCGTATCCGTAAAAACAAGAATCGGTGTGCACGATCCGGGGGAGTGGCCGGCACTGCTTGAGATATACAACAAATATCCTGTTCACGAGCTGATAGTACATCCGAGAGTCTCGGATGAGATGTACAGGGGAACGGTTCATATGCAGGAATGGGAATATACGGTATCACATGCGCGTGCAAGGCTGTGCTATAATGGCGACATTCGCCGTCCGGACCTTTCGCCGTATGCACAAAGTACAGGCGCGTTCCGTGAGGATAATGTCGACGCAATCATGCTGGGACGGGGAATGATAGCGGATCCGTCGCTGATAAGGCAGATAAAGGGCGGCGCACCGGCCTCATATGAGGAGCTGAGGGGTTTCATGGGAAGGCTGAGAGAGGACTATCTGAGTCTGTACGGCTCAGATCACAATGTGCTGCATCGTCTGAAGGAGATCTGGGCCTTTATGGGTGCTGATCTCAAGGGCTGCGAGCCTGAGCTGAAGACCCTGATGAAGGCGGCGAGTTTGGATGTGTACAAGGTGGCGGAGGCGCGTATACTCCGCACCATGAGATAATGCATACCGACGAGATAAAATGTACCGGTAAGGCGAGCTGTACCGGCGAGCAGGGTATAGCGATGAGAATAGAGCGTATCGATGCGATGACGGATATTTGATATGAGAAGGGAGAGCTGCCGTCATGTTTCAGGACATTTCCCCATATGTATATGATCCTATATATGTACCGGCAAAGCCGGAGGATGATTCTCTTGTGATATTCACAGACAGACACTGCCCGCTGCTGAAGGGCGAGGAAAGCATAGCACTGCCCACGGCGACGGAAGCACAGGCTGCCGGAGCGGACAGGGGGAGCATGCGATTTTTGTTCAGCATCAGCGGCAGACTTTTCTTCCTGTGCGAGGAAGAGAGCGCCGCAGAGCGGCTCAAAGAGCAGGGATACAGATATCAGAAGATGAGCGAATTTCGAAATGCCGCTCCGGTTTGGATGGTATTCGCAGCCGCAACAGGAGCCCAGCTGGGACAATGGTACAAAAGGCACCGTTTCTGCGGAAGCTGCGGAGCGCCGATGAAGCACTCGGACAGAGAGCGGATGATATACTGCGAGCATTGCAATGAGCCGATATATCCTAAAATATGTCCGGCTGTCATAGTCGGCATCATAGACAGGAAGACCAACAGGATAGTTGTCTCGAGATATGCGGACGGGCGCCGGGCGTCTGTCGCACTGATAGCGGGCTTTGCCGAGACAGGAGAGACTATAGAAGAAACCGTGCATCGCGAGGTCATGGAGGAAGTGGGATTGAAAGTGAAGAATCTGCGATTCTACAAAAGCCAGCCATGGACATTTACGGATTCACTTCTGTTCGGCTTCTTCTGTGAGCTGGACGGTGACGCGGAGCTTACGATAGATAAAAAGGAGCTGGCCGAGGCCATGTGGATGTCTCCGGAGGAGATCCCGGAAGATGAACACAAGCTCAGTCTGACAAGGGAAATGCTGGACTGCTTCAAGTACGGACGGGCAGCAGAAAAATAACAGGGAGAGCATGGACAGCATGAAAAAAGTGACAGGAATCATACTGGCGGCAGTGATGGTACTCAATATGTCAGCCTGCGCAGCTGCATCCGGGAAAAAAGCAGACCCGGAAGCGACGACGGCAGCCGCAGAAGACGGGGGCGCGAGCGCACAGACTGAGGATGTGCAGGAGGATACGGCGCAGACTGAGGACACTGTGCAGACAGAAGCTGCAGCACAGGCGGTCGAGGAGGTCATAGACGGTCCGGTTACGCACATAGGTATACTGACAGGAGACTTTATCGCCGAACAGGGGCTGGTGGATGTAATATATCCCGCGGCGTATCTGAAGGAGGATGAACAGGAAAAGTATCCCGAGCTGTATGACACGCTCACATCCGCCAATGCTCAGGCGGCGGAGAACAAGGAAACGGTCATGGACGGGATGCAAACCATGGCATCAGCCAACGGACTGCAGGCAGCGGACGGTGTCAGATATTCGAACAGTCAGAGGGAGAGGATAGTCCGCTCGGATACAAGAGTTGTGAGCATACTTGACATATATGATATATACACCGGACAGGAGCAGCGCAAGGATTCATTCTACGGTACGAATCTGAATCCGGCTACAGGGAAGGTTTACAGGCTGAGCAGGATAGTCAGGGATCAGGCTGCATTTCTCGAATATCTGAAACAGGATATCAGAGAGCATTATGCAGATGCCGTACTGGATGATATGGAGGAGAAGATTGACAAATATGATGCCTCATACTTCGATCTGCTGAGCTGGACTGTAGGATATGAGGGAATCAGCGTCTATTTTGACGCTGGCAAGCTCGCAGATGCAGCTGTCGGGGCAGTGATAGCAGAGGTTCCGTACTCAAGCGGACTGATGGAAACAGTATGTGATGAGATCCCCGAGGAGTATGCGCAGTGGATATACAAGCCGCAGGATTCAAGGTGGGACTGCGACGGCGATGGAAAAGCCGAGATTTTGTCGGTAGTGCCGGATGAGGAGGATGCCGAAACACATATGCACAGCCGGGTGACTATCACAGTAGGAGAGCACAGCGTGACTTCGGACAATCCGTGCCTTGAAATATCAGATGTATATCGGGTTCACAAGGCGCAGGGGCAGGAACTTTTGTATCTGGTAAACAAAGTCCGGGAAGACGAGGATGTCATATCCGTATTTGATATCACAGGCGGCGATATCAAAAAGCTCGGAGACTTCGGATGGAATAAATACTCACAGGAGCGCAGCGACATGGGCGAGGATATGTGCGTGCTCACCGAGGCATTTACAGATCCGGAGGTCATGCTGCTGACAGACATTTCGGATAAGGCGAAATAACGGAATGAATATCGAAAAGCGCAAATATGGTTCGGGGGTCAAAACACCCAAACCTTCGGTTACTCGGATTGTTTCGTGCTTCGCACTCCCACAATCCGGTCTCAATTCGGATTCCCGTGGGGCTTTTGCCCCACTTCATCCTCATTGAGAGGCGTGTTATAAAACACCCGAACTTCCGGTTACTCGGATTGTTTCGTGCTTCGCACTCCCACAATCCGGTCTCAATTCGGATTCCCGTGGGGCTTTTGCCCCACTTCATCCTCATTGAGAGGCGTGTCATAAACTCTATCTCCCACCGACATGCCCCTAAAGGGACTTGCTGCGCGTCGCGGCATGTCGTGGGAGATGAGCTTTGACACTGTAACCAAGTATAAAAGATATCCGCGGACGGCGAAAGATATAATATACAAAAGAGTGCAAAGGAACCATAAGTTTGATAGACTGTATGCTGATTTGATTCGTCGGGAGGCAGCGGAATATCCTGAGAGGATCAGTCCGGCGCCATACATGCGCCGGGCAGATGTGAGTTTGTTTTGTATATTTATACGATCTGCAAGGAGGCAGTCATGGGTGAACGGATAAAGCGTGTTTGCGGGCAGATGAAGGACAGAAATATAAGTCAGCTGATAGTCTCTGATCCTGTGTCCATAGCATATCTCACAGGGGTTGATTATCAGCCTTCGGAGAGAATGTATGTGCTGCTTATCACACAGGAGGGTGACAGTACATTTTTCCTTAACCGGCTTTTCAGCATCAACCAGGATAAGATCAAAGAGATCTGGTTTACGGATACGGATGACTATGTAGGATTGCTGGCGGATCAGATCCTTTCACATAGGGAGCAGGCAGGACGGAAAGTGATAGGCGTAGATAAGGTATGGCCTGCACGCTTTCTGCTTCCTCTTGAGGAAAGGCTTCACAGAGAGGATCCGGATATCGGCATAGTGCTCGGCTCTGATTGCGTTGATTTCTGCCGCGCCCGCAAGGATGAGGACGAGAGAGAGAAGATGAGAAGAGCTTCGGTGATCAACGATATGGTGATCGAGAAGGCTAAGGGGATGATAAAACCGGGGATCACGGAAAAGGAGCTTGCAGCCTTTATAGATGCAGAATACCTGAAGGCCGGCTGTGAGGGAAACGCATTTAGAACCATCGTTGCATTCGGAGCAAATGCAGCCGATCCGCATCACAGAAGTGATGACAGCGTGCTTGAGGAAGGTTCGAGCGTGGTGATCGATATGGGGTGTAAAAAGGACGGATACTGCTCTGATATGACCAGAACATTCTTCGTAGGTGAGCCTGAGGACAGAAAAAGTGAGATCTACCAGCTTGTTTTAAGGGCCAATGAAGAGGCTGAAAGGATGATAAGGCCGGGTATGCCCATTCACCTGCTCGATGACTGTGCCAGAGGTATCATCACAGAGGGCGGATACGGACCGTGCTTTACGCATCGTCTCGGACATTTTATAGGACGCGAGGCACACGAAAAGGGCGATGTAAGCGCAGCAAATACGGAGCTGACTGCACCGGGCATGGTGTTTTCCATAGAGCCGGGCATCTATGTGCAGGGATACTTCGGCGTTCGTATCGAGGATCTGGTTCTTATCACCGAGGACGGATGCGAGATACTCAATCATGTATCAAAGGAGATAACAGTGCTGTAAAACAAAAGGGGCTGCCGCACTATCGATTTTAAATCAATGGTGCGCAGCCCTTTTTTGTGATAAGCATGCCGGACGGCAGTTGCTGTGTTATCACGGAACGATCTCAACGCGTATGATATTGGAATTGCCTGACTTTCCGGTGATCTGTCCGGCGGTCAGGACGATGTTGTCTCCGGGAGTGAGATCAAGGACTCTCTTTGCGGTGCGGACCGCATGATAGAAGAGAACCTCCGTATTGCTGTACTCCTCGGTTTTAACAGGTGTAACGCCCCAGCTGAGATTCAGCTTGCGCCATACCTTGTCTCTGGTTGTGATGCCCACTATATCCACAGGGCAGCGGAAGCGGCTTACGAGTCTGGCAGTCGTGCCGGAGAGGGAATTTATCACGATGCCTTTGGCTTTTATGTCGATGGCCATGGCGCATGAGGCGTGAGAGATGGCATCGCTGCGATCCTTGATCACATAATCTGTGTTGTGGAAGCGCTTTACATAGTCTATGTTCTTCTCGGTAAATTCGCATATCTCCGCCATATTCTTGACGGCCTCTACAGGATACTTTCCTGCGGCGGACTCTCCGGAGAGCATGACCGCGCTGGTTCCGTCATATACGGCATTGGCTACATCAGAGATCTCGGCGCGTGTCGGACGCGGATTGTTTATCATGGACTCAAGCATCTCTGTAGCAGTGATGACGCGCTTGCCGAGAAGCCTGCATTTTGAAATCAGCATCTTTTGCACGGCAGGGAGCTCTACGAACGGAATCTCGACTCCGAGATCTCCGCGGGCCACCATGATTCCGTCGGCTACTTCGCAGATTTCGTCGATATTGTCAACGCCTGCCTGATTCTCGATCTTTGCTATGATATCGATATCTTCTCCGCCGTTATCATTGAGAAATGCACGCAGAGCAAGCATATCGGATTTATTTGAGACAAAGGATGCAGCAACAAAGTCCACATCATTCTTGATGCCGAAGAGCAGATCCTCTTTATCCTGTTGGGAAAGATAGTCCCCCTTGAGCACATGATTCGGGAAATTCATGCTCTTTCTGTCGGAGATGACACCGCCGGTGATAATATCGCATATCACATTGTGCCCGGTCAGCTCGCGAACTTTAAATACGAGGAGCCCGTTGTTGACGAGTATGGTTGATCCGACCTTCAGCTCATCCACGAGTCCCTCGTAGTTTACGGAGACGATATTCTCATCGCCTTCCACATCATCGGTGGTAAAGATGAAGGTGCCGCCGTCCTTGAGGGTGGCCTTGCCTTCTCTGAAGGTTTTGATTCTGTATTCCGGTCCCTTTGTATCCAGCATGATGGCTATGGGCATATCCAGCTCTTCACGCACCTTCTTTATCAGATCCATCTTGATCTGGTGCTCATCATGGGTGCCGTGTGAAAAGTTCAGACGCGCCACGTTCATGCCCGCCTTGCACATCCTGACAAGAGTCTCTTCATTGTCGCTTGCCGGTCCTATAGTGCAGATGATTTTTGTTTTTCTCATAGAATTCCTCCTTGAATTCTCTCTGCTGTTTACATTCTCTATTTGTCATTTGCATTATAATTTAGCTTCATTCAACAAGCAAGATGCATAAAAAGTGAAAAAATATCAAGCAATATAACCAGCTGCATACCTTATGGCGAGCGCGCCGCATCCGGCCGGAGATCGTACAAATTTGAGCCTTCGTGTAGTATAATGCCCGTCAGGGCGGGCTTGACCCGGGCGCTATCGGCCATTATAACGGTAAAGTAAGATGGAAAGCGCCATCAAAGACGGCCTTTGGTGTTCTGCAAGAAAGCGAAGCCGAGCAGGAAAGTGAAGCTGAACAAGAAGAATAAAGACACAACGGGTGCAAAGGGCAGACTATGAATATCAGGACAGACGACAGATATTTATTATGCGAGCAAAACTGGGTATATTACATACTGATCACGGTGGCGGGATTCTGGGGCGCCTTTACATATGTGCTGAAAGGACATGTTTTCTGCAATGCCCAGACGGGCAATATGGTCCTGCTCGGGCTTGCCATAGGATCAGGGGAGCTTGAACGGGCCGGGTATTATTTTGTGCCTATAGCAGCATATCTTGCAGGAACATTTATCTCGGAATTTTTCCCCAATCCGGTAAAGCACAGCATCCATCTGCGGTGGGAGACGCTGCTTATAGGAATCGAGATTGCGGCTGCGGCAGTGCTGGGGCTGATACCGGACTCGTATCCGGTTCAGATCTCACAGGTGCTGGTCAATTTCATAGCGTCCATGCAGTTCAACACATTCCGGCAGGCACAGGGAACGCCTATGGCGACTACATTTGTGACAAATCATGTCCGTCAGGTGGGAATATGCCTTGCCAAGGAGCTGCAGCACAGAGGTCGAGAGGACAAGAGTCACAGAATCAGGCTGAAAAAGCATGTGATCATGATCATATGTTTTACATCAGGGGTGGCTGCGGGCACTGCTCTTTGCAGTCATCTGGGAAGCAGAGCCATATGGTTTACGATCATTCCGCTGGCAGGGCTGTTTTATGTGATGCTTCGCGACGACAGGACAAAAGGAGCGGAGCATCTGGAGCAAAAGCCGCTGGGACACTAGGAGCACATGCATATACAGGATAGTGAGAAAGGAGCAGACAGCGCAAGATGTCGACAGCAGCGAGAAATGTGAGGGCGGCTCTGGTACTTGTCGTGATCGCGGGTCTTTTTCTCGGAGGATGCGGCAAACACTATCAGCCGATGGAGACGCCGTCAGCTTCAGATGACACGGAGATGTCGCAGGATGCGGCTGAGATCGAGATAGATCAGGAACAGTCCGGCGAGGCCTGGAGCGAGAAGCCGGATTCGGGAGCTGACGGAGCAGATCATAGCGGTGCAGGCAATGCAGACAGCCAGTCCGGAGAAGGTCAGGGCAAAGACGGCATGGGCGATGAGGCTGAGACAAAGCCTCAGGAGACAGAGCCGCCGCTCATCTACGAGGATCCGCCGCAGATTGACAGTGAATTCCATCAGGCGACCAAAAAAGAATGGAACAACGGATGGTACAAAAACACTGATGCCAAAGACCCGGATCATCAGTGGCGCTACATCAATGAGCTTGGAGAGGCAGCCCGCGGAGGCTGGGAGTGGATAGATACGGACGGAGACCAGGTAGCCGAGAGCTTTTATTTTTCTGACGACGGATACCTTGTGCGCAATGCGACTGTAGACGGAGCAGTGTCCGGACCGAACGGATGCCGAGTCGAGAACGGTGTCACAGAGCAGCTGGATCTGTCTGCAGTGAACGGCTGGAACAGGATCAATGCCATGGAGGGCTATTTCATGAACGGTTGGAAGTACCGCAGCCTTATCACTCCGGATGATGTATATGTGGATTCCAGAGGAGCCGCCGTCAGAAAGAGCAATATAGACGAGGCCAGGATGGCAGCGGAGAGCGCTTCGGGCATCATAGTCGCTGTAAGCAAGAGCACGCACTTTCTCGAGGTGTGGCAGAACGGAGTCAGAACACATGCCTATGTGATAACATACGGAAGCGCCGAGGGAGATAAGGAAAGGGAAGGCGACAGAAGGACACCTGAAGGGACATTTTATGTCTGCGCCAAGAATCCCGCGAGTGAATATACCAGAGGGCTGATTCTTAACTATCCGACAAATGAGGACGCGGAGCGGGGATTGGACGACGGCCTGATAAATCAGACCGAATATGACGGCATCATAGCTGCAAACAGCAATGGAGATACTCCGAGCTTTGATACGGCACTTGGCGGAGATATCGAGATACACGGCGCCAGAGATTACGAAAACAACTCTGCCGGATGCATAGAGCTGACAGATGAAGAGATGACAGAGCTCTACGAGCTGGTTCCGCTGGGAACCAGAGTGTATGTACTGCCATAGCATATGACGGAGAGATGCAGATGCATGAGAAAAAAGAAACGGACCGGATACGGCTGATCGCCTCTGATCTGGACGGTACCCTGCTGAATGAATACAGTGAGCTGAGCGCCAGAACGGCAGAGGTACTAAAAAGAGCAAAGGATGCCGGCATCGTGATAGCAGCAGCTACGGGACGGCCGTATGACGCCCTTCCTGGCTGCATAAGGGAGCCCGGCGTCATAGAATATGCCATAACCTCCAACGGAACAGCCATATACCGGATGAGCGACAGAAGCCGCCTGTACAGCAATACCATGAGTCGGGACAACATAGAGTCACTGCTCCGACTGCTTGAGGAATATCCATGCCCTCTGGAGATATATATAGACGGAGCGGCCTATGCACAGAGCGGATATCTCAAGGATCCAACGGCCTACGGCATACCGGAGAGAAGCGCGGCATATATCAGAGCCACCAGACATGCGTGCGCAGATATAAGGGCACTGATAAGAGATAATGCAGGACAGGTGGACGGCATAGATGTCATAGTCACCGACAGCGGTCTGAAGGATGAGATACGGGCACGGGCGATGCAGCTTCCGGATCTGTATGTCACGGCATCGGTTTCGCATTATATCGAATTTGCGGCGGGAAGCGTATCCAAGGCGGCTGCGCTTAAGAAGCTGGCGGACATGCTTGATATAAAGCCGGAGCAGATCATGAGCTTCGGAGACGGGGAAAATGACAGGGAGATGCTCGGTTTTTCCGGGATAGGAGTGGCCATGGGCAATGCATCCGGGCAGCTGTACGAATGTGCGGACCGCGTCACGGAGTCCAATGCGCAGGACGGTGTGGCAGAAGCGATCGAAAGATGGATACTGTGATGTGAAGGCATACGAAAGCCATATCAGAGAGGAATATTCAGAATATATGACTACAGAACAGAAAACAGGCAGTGTGACACTGGTAGGAGCAGGATGCGGAAGAGGTCTTTGCACATTGGCGGGTCTTGAAGCCGTAAAAAGAGCGCAATCACTTGTGTATGATGATCTGATCGATCCGGCGCTTCTTTCATGCTGTCCGGAAGATGCGCGGCTTATCTATGTGGGAAAGCGCAGCGGAAGGCACAGCATGAGTCAGCCCGAGATCAATGAGGTGCTGATACGCGAGGCAAGAGAGGGAAGAGATGTAGTACGCCTTAAGGGAGGAGACAGCTTTGTCTTCGGAAGAGGCGGTGAGGAGATACTGGCGCTTCAGGAGGCAGGCATTCTGTATGACATCATCCCCGGAGTGACCAGCTCCGTGGCAGTGCCTGAGCATCTGGGGCTTCCTGTAACGCACAGGGGCGTAGCCCGCTCATTTACGGTGATAACAGGACATACAAAGGATGACAGCTTCGAAAACTGGGAGGCGCTTGCCCGTCTCGACGGCACGCTTGTCTTTCTGATGGGGATACAGAAGCTTCCGGAGATATGCAAAAACCTGACGGAGCATGGCAAGGCTCCTGAAACGCCGGCATCCGTGCTTTTCAGAGGCTACGGCATAGGAGAGGGGCGTATAGACGGAACACTGGCGGATATCTTGCAAAAGACAGAAGGAAAGGTGCTGACTCCGGGCATCATAGTCGTCGGAGCCACAGCCGCCATGCATCTCGAGAGGACGCTTCGAAAGCCGCTGGAGGGATGCCGTGTGACCATATGCGGATCGGCAAGATTTACCGATATATGCCGGGAGAGGCTTGAAAGAGACGGAGCCGCGACCCGGGCTGCGGAGAGTATCCGTATAGCTCCCGATCCGCAGGAGATACCGGCGGCGCAGGAGATGATGAAATACAACTGGCTTGTCTTCACCAGCAGAAACGGCATACGGATATTTTTCGATGAGATGCGCCGCAGGAAGCAGGACATGAGAACTCTCGGAGGCATGAGGGTGGCCTGTATAGGAAGCGGCACGGCGCAGGAGCTGGCAGAGCACGGAATATATGCTGATTTTGTTCCGTCCGAGTATACGGCACAGGTGCTGGGACGCGAGCTTCCGACGGTTCTGAAAAAGGACGACAGGCTTCTCATATTGCGGGCGGAAAACGGAAGCCCCATGCTGGAGCGCGAGCTTGAGAAGGCCGGTGTAAGCTATGTAAACAGAGCTATATATCATACACTTTCGGCAGATGAGCCGAAGAATCCGGATGCGGGTTTTGACGGAAGCGGTGATCTGGCAGAGGAGCAGCCTGCGGGAAATGCCGGAGAATATATAGTCTTTGCCAGCGCGGGAGGGGTGGATGCATATCTGAAAAGCAATGTTGTCCCGGGCAGTGCGAGGATCGTATGCATCGGAGAGTATACGGCGCAAAGGCTCAGCGAATACGGATACAGCGACTTCCTGACAGCATATCCGCACAGCGCGGATGGTATAGCACAGTGCATCATACAGGACATGAAAGGCGGAATGTGATGGCGTACTTTCCTATGATGGTGGATCTGGGTAAAGCGGCCGTGCTTGTTGTAGGCGGAGGAAAGACCGCGGCAAGAAAGGCAAAGCAGCTGATGTCATTTGGAGCTCTATGTCATGTGATCGCTCCGGAGACAGATCCGGAATTTGATGATATGCCGTGTGAGACGGAAAAAAGACGCTTTCAGGAAGGTGATATAGAGAGGCTGCTTCCGCTTGCCGTAGTGATAGCGGCTACTGACGATCATGAACTCAATCATAAAATAGGTGAGCAGTGCGCCCGCCTCGGCCTTCGTGTAAATGTGGTAGATGATCCTGCGCTGTCAAGCTTTATTTTTCCATCAATAGTGAGCGAGGGTGATGTTCTGTGCGCAGTCACAAGCGGAGGAAAAAGCCCGCTGGTCTCACAGTATATAAAGGGGCTCATAGAGCAGATATGGCCGCACGGTATAGGAAAGATCAACGATGAGATGGGGCGTTACAAGGATGAGATCATGACGGCTGAACCGGATATCACAAGACGCCGGGATCTTCTTAAGGCAAGGATGAGTGAGCTTCTGGATGGAATGAAGGATGCCTAAGGCTCCGACTGTAAGGTCAGAAAGGATGATGAATCTGACGCATCTGCTGCATCTGATACATCGCTGATCAGGGCAGAGATAAAGTCTCCGAGCCCGGATGATTCCTCAAGCACCTCTTTTACCATATGCGGCTGCTCGGTTATCATGTCATCTATGCCAAGCGACCACAGCCGCTCTGCATCCTCTCTGCGGTTTATAGTCCATGCGCTTACGGTCTTGCCGCGCGCGTGTATCTCGTAGACCATGCCCCTGGTGATAAAGCTGGCCTCAACACTGAAGAAATCCGCAGCGGGAAGATCGTAGTATGAACCGACCCCTACAGCAAGGATGTATCCTGTCTTGATCCCGGGCTCCATAGTCTTGACCTTGTCGAGAGATTCATAGTTAAGAGATGTCACGGTGCAGTGATCCGTGAAATCATACTGTTTGATGAGACGCATCGTTTCAGCCTCGAGTTTTGGCTGTGTGCCGTCCTGCTTTATCTCTATATTGAGATCTGTTTCTCCGCTGCAAAGCTTCAGAACATCCTCCAAAGCCGGAACTCTGGTCTGGGAAAATGCATCTGAGAAAAAGCTGCCCACATCTATCTGCCGGAGCTCATCATAGGTCAGATCCCGTATGCGCTTATCTATACCGGCTGTGCGCTTCAGGGAGGGATCATGCGCCACTACGACCACATCATCCTTCGTCAGCTGCACATCAAGCTCTATGATATCACAGCCGTCCTCTATGGCAGCCTCAAACGCCGGGATGGTATTTTCTGGCGCGACAGAGCAGTATCCGCGGTGATATGAAACCGTAGTCTCCCCGCTTGAGAACAGATTGATATCTTCAGGAAGCATGTAGATTCCGTAGCCCAGCAGCAATGTGAGAGCGGAGTTGCCGATGATGGTGAAGGCAACGAATGCACCGCTGCCTATCTTAAATGATCTTCTGTCATCAGGCGACGGCGCCGGAGTCTGACCGCGCTTTGCATAGAATATGGCTGAAATGATGGCGAATTGATGTATGTTGATCATGCATTCAAGCATATATGTGAGAACGGGAATCTCTGCAAGTGTGATGGCATTGCCGAGACTTCGTGCCGCCTCAGGATGGTTGTACCCCATATATATAAGAGCAATGATGCATATGACACTGACAGCGATGACCGCAAACACATATTTGACAGTCAACAGCGCATTCCTTTTGAAAAGTGTCCAGAGAGTTTTCAGAGTATCTTTTTTTAAGTATCCAAAGCTTTTTCTCCATGCGCCGAGAAATGAGTCACCATCGATGATAAAGGCGTGAAATACAAATATGCCCATGACCGAAAGTATGACGCAGCCTATGAAGATCAGGATATAAAGTGTATTGTAGATGCCGTTTTTGCGTATGACCTCCATGATGTATTCCGGAACCACAAGCTGAGAGATGTAGTTGGAGGACATGAAGATGTTGGTAAAGGGAATCAGGACAGCTGAGAAAAAAAGGATAGGGAGATTGCCGGGCTTTATGGCGTGGTTCATCTCCTTAAAGGCGGATATATAGAGCGCCTTTATGCTGATTTTTTCCGCTCTGAAGGCGTGATCAAGGCCGATGATGATGATTGAATACTCAAACAGCGCCCAAAATGCCGCAGCTACGCCGATCACGAAGATGGCGGCAGGCACATACGGGATCCGGAGGATGCTGAAGAGTGTGTCGTTGGTGATGTAATGCACCGGCGACAGGCGCAGCACAAGCGCCCAGAAGTACTTGAGCACCGGAAGAAATATGAACATTGACAGAAGCTTGTATGTGACGAGAGTCCCGAGCAGCGGAAAGAGACCGCGCCTGTTGATGGTACGCAGGTTTTTGCTGATCGGTTTCAGCGGGTCTTTGCCTCTGGACTTTGCGGGGAGGCTCTCATCTGTAATCATGGTATCGTTCACGGTACAGCTCCTTTTCACTCGGTGCTTTGTGGTGCTCAATTATAAGCCTGAAGATGGGGGAAGTCTACCGGCTGCGGGTTTGATTTTTCGAACATGACCGAGTACAATGAAAAGAAATTTATATATCATATGCGGAGGCGTTATGTTAGCTAAGGATTCTGAAAAAAAGATAATCTTGACGGGAGACCGACCCACAGGGCGGCTTCATCTGGGACACTATGCAGGCTCGCTCAAGGGACGCGTAGAGCTCCAGAACTCAGGCGAATTTGACGAAATCAATGTTTTGATCGCTGACGATCAGGCGCTGACAGACAACTGGAGCAATCCTCAGAAGATCAGGGACAACATGATAGAGGTGGCTCTTGACTATCTGTCGGTGGGCATCGATCCGGACAAAACAACGATATGTGTGCAATCCAACATTCCCGCGCTTCACGCATTGACATTTTACTATATGAACCTGGTTACAACACAGCGGCTGTCCAGAAATCCCACTGTCAAGGCTGAGATGGTGCAGCGCGGCTTTTCAAGCGCAGAGGGGGAAAATGACAATCAGGCCGGACTTCCGGCGGGCTTTTTCACATACCCCGTATCCCAGGCGGCGGACATCACAGCATTCAAGGCAACGACAGTACCCGTGGGCGAGGATCAGGAGCCGATGATCGAGCAGACAAGAGAGATCGTGCGCAAGTTCAACGCCACCTATGGCTGCGATGTGCTTGTAGAGCCGGATATACTGCTTTCAAGCCAAAGCACTCGCAGGCTTCCCGGAATAGACGGCAAGGCGAAGATGTCCAAGTCTCTGGGAAACTGCATATACCTCTCAGAGGACGCAGAATCGCTTAAAAAGAAGGTCATGAGCATGTATACGGATCCGAATCATATCAATGTGGCCGATCCGGGTCAGGTAGAGGGCAATATGGTATTTACATATCTTGATGCCTTCTGCACGCAGGAGATGTTCAGCGCATTGACATCTGATTATACCTGCCTTGAGGAGATGAAGGAGCATTACAGAAGAGGCGGACTCGGAGATGTAAAGTGCAAGAAGCTTTTGATTCGCGTGCTGGAGGAGATGCTGGGACCGATCCGGGAAAGACGGGCGAAGTGGGCGGCAAATATTCCCGAGGTATATGCGATTCTTCGCGACGGCACAAGACATGCGGTCGAGGAGACCAATGAAACGCTGGCTGAGGTAACAGCCGCGATGAAGGTGGATTATTTCAAGGATGAAGCCATCATCGATGAGTGGAGCAACTGGATCAACAGAATCTGACAGGGGACGGATATATGCTCAACGCAAAGCAGAAAAGACAGGTATATTCTGTCATGTGCGAATATACGGCAAGGCTGATGCCGGTTATATCAAAGTGGGACAATGCCTCAAAATATATGCCTCTGCAGCCCGAGACGGAATGCATGACATATCTGGCCGGCGTAAACAGTCTTGCGCTGTACGACATATTGCATACTCCCGAGGATGTATATGATCTGTTCTCAAGAATACTTGTTTTCATGAACAGAGACGGGCTGATAAAGGAAGTGGCCGATCAGGCGGTTATGGATCATTATATGGACATAAACAAGGCTGTTTTCAAGAGTCTGTCCAATAAATTCCGAAGGTATGAGATATATGTAAATGAGGTGCTGGACTTATTTGCCTCAAAGTGCTTTAAGGCTCCGACTCAGTGGGATTCGGCGGCAGAGCTTGAGATAAAGCGAAACAGCGCCATAGTTCTTGACGACGCAAGGCCGATCATCACGGAATATATCCGCAATCTGGCAGAGAGGGTAGGAAAGAGCCCGGAGAAGAGCGTGGAAGATCTGACGGATCGCAACAGGGAAGATCTGTCGGATATAATCATAGGCAATGCAAATCTGCTTTTTGACACAATTGCGGCATATTCGGGAGCAGAGCGGATGTTCGTATGCGATCCCTACACGATATGTATCGAGTTCATGTATGTCATGGCGGGCTTTGTATTTCAGGAGCGCTGCAACGACGACCCGAAGATGATACAGGATATGCTGGCTGATGTATTTGTCAATATGCCGTCAGAGGGTTCTTCTGCGGATGCAGAGACAGGCGGTATCGCAGGCGAGGCCGAGGCGGAGGATATCCCGGATGGTGATGAGTCGGAAGAGCAGGGATCTCAGCAGGAATATCCCGGAGATACGCAGGAAGACGACAGAGAATATTTCGAAGAGTTCTATCCGTATATGCTTGATGATCTGAACAGCTTCATGAGTGAGAACGGTGTCATAAACTCCCGCGAGGTGGTAAAGAGCATATACGCCTATGCTCTGGGAGATCCGGATAAGGTTCTAAAGCTGGTAAATGACGGAAACAAGGCATTTTCTCATGCCTGCAACAGGGCAGCGGCGGTAGTGACCGGGTATGTCGATATGCTTGGGGAATACTGCGATGCGATGCCGGAGCGGGAAGCCGGGAAGATGTGGTAGAGTTTCGGTGCTCGGCGGTTCGCTGTTTCCACTCTGCCTTCGTGCGCTGCACTCGGCAGTCGTGGACAG
>CAVIJY010000028.1:0-23661 GCA_963643215.1 Lachnospiraceae bacterium
CCTGTTCGTGGCAGACGAGAGCCCGGCATCGGTGCAGACGATGATGTCTGCAAGCTCAAAGTCCTTTATGATCTTCTTTTCAAGCGGCTTTAGGGTCGGCTGTTCGTTCTTGTTGCCCGGATATGTGTCAAAGGCAAGCGGTATGCCGTCTTTGTCCATGAACAGCCCCATCCCGACTATCGGGAGCGGCTGGTGCTGCTTGCATTTGCCGTATTTTCTGAAATCGTCCTCTTCCTCAAGCTCAAAAAAGAAGTTGGTACAGTCGTAGTAGAGCACGGAGCCATCCCTGTCGGAGATCTTTGTGCTGTTCTTGTAAAGTTCTGACTGGATAAAGTCATTCTCCTCCTGGAGCACGGAGAGGGCGCGGTAGACATCGTGGAGCTCGAACTTCGGCTGTTCAAGAAACTTCTTGGATTGTTCGAATGTACTCAGCTTGGAGGAGGGATAGATGATGCGTGAGTACACGAGCTTTGAAAGTATGTCGTTGAGGTCATACTCAAAGGAATGGCGCTTCTGTATGGATTCGCATATCTTGGGCAGTCCGAGCTTGCAGTAGATGTCCTGGAGAAAGAGATATCCACAGTTGAAAGAGTGCTGTTCATCTTTTGAGAGCAACTTCGACGGAGAATACGCCACCATCACGGATTTCTTTTCCTCGTACTCCCTGCGGTTGAGCTCATTTACATACTCCTGAGCCCAGACATACGGATCCTTGCCTCCGGCTTTTGTCCTGACTTCGTCGATATTTCCAAGCTTTTCAATCGTAACAGTGGTGGTGGAACCGTTTTCCTTGCGGATGGTCTTCTGGACATAAAATGATGCGGAATTTTTGGACTTGCTTACTGTAAGTTTCATAATGGATCACCTCGTAACCTTCATTATAACACACATAGCCAAAAATAGCCACAGAAAAATTGAAAAATTTGACAAAAAAATAAAGCCCAGTAAGGCTTTGCGGGAAATGGGGTGTAAAACTTCCGAGGGGGATTTCATATACGAATAGCCGCAGAAATGCGAATCGCGGGCGGCATTGACGGTTGACAGCGACTGCAAAAAAAAGGATAATATACGGGAATTGTGAAAATATCCGAGACCAAGGAGATGCGATATGGGGTTTTTCAATGACATCATGGACAAGATGCGTATAACTGAAGCTGATGATGACGAATACTACAGCGAAGGCGAATATGACGACCCCCAACCGGCCCGGAGCGGATTATTTTCAAGAAGATCCTCTGATTATGACGAAAGTGATGACTACGACCAGCCGAAGACCGGAATATTCGGTTCCAGAAGCAAATCGAACAATATAACTCCTGTCAGAAGGTCTATGGAGGTTTCACTGATCCGTCCTCAAAGTGTGGATGATGCCCGTATTATCTGCGATCTGCTGCTGGAGAGCAAGGCTGTGGTTCTGAATATGGAAGGGCTCCACATGGAGATCGCCCAGCGAATCATTGACTATACATCAGGTGCGACATACAGTATCAGCGGCAAGCTGCAGAAGATATCCAACTACATTTTTATAGCTACTCCGGCTTCCGTAGAGCTGTCCGGTGATTTTCAGGATCTGATGGCAGCCGGAGCCTTCGACGATTCAGGACTCAATCTAAGAGTATGACAAGAAATGACGGATACAGCAAAGCACACGGTTCGACATCGTGTGCTTTCATCTTGTATTCAGCGATTTTGCATATGCCGGATCCTTTATACGAAACATGCCTTTTTTATCGCGGGGCATGCAGCGCTGCCGTCACAAAGCACGAGGATGCTCATGAAATCAAGACTTAAATATTATCTCATATACATGCTGCTCACTGCAGGCGGGATCCTGCTTGATCAGACAACAAAGCATTGGGCGGTTTCGGTCTTGTGTAATAATGCGCCGATACCGCTTATATCAGGCATACTGGAGCTCACCTATGTGGAAAACAGGGGAGCGGCATTCGGAATGATGCAGGGCAAGCAATGGTTCTTTCTCATACTTACAGCGGTAGTGTCTGCAGCCGTCATATATACACTGGTAAAGCTTCCTGCCCAAAAGCGCACGATTCCGTATGCGGGCTGCCTTGTGTGTGTGCTGAGCGGAGCCGTCGGCAATATGATAGACCGCGTGACGCAGGGCTATGTCGTAGACTTCATCTATTTCAAGCCCATAGATTTTCCTGTATTCAACATTGCGGATATATTTGTCACATGCGGTATGTCATTGCTGATACTTCTGATGCTTCTTTGCAAAGATGAGGATCTTGGGTGGCCGATATGATTCTGATCGCACAGGAAAGCGGGGCAAGACTTGATAAATGGCTGTCTGACCAGCTTGACGGACTGTCCCGGGCATATATACAAAAGCTGATAGATGACGGTGCAGTGCTGCTGAACAGCAAGCCCGGCAAGGCATCATCCAGGCTGAATGCATCGGATCGCATAGAACTCGAAATACCGGAAAGTATCACACCCGATATAGCTCCCGAGGATATACCTCTGGATATTGTATATGAGGATGATGATGTGATAGTGGTCAACAAGCCTAAGGGCATGGTGGTTCATCCCGCAGCGGGGCATTATACAGGAACACTTGTAAATGCACTTATGTATCATTGCGGCAGCAGCCTGTCCGGCATCAACGGCATATCAAGACCCGGGATAGTACACCGCATCGACAAGGACACAACCGGACTGATCATAGCATGCAAAAATGACCGCGCTCATATGCGGATCTCCGAGCAGCTGAAGGCTCACACCATCACCAGAAGATACCGTGCGATAGTGAACGGCATATTGAAGGACGATGAAGGCACGATCACAGGCAATATCGCCAGGCATAAAACAGACCGCAAGCGGATGGCGGTTACGGCAGAGGGCGGAAGAGAGGCCGTAACACACTACAGGGTGCTTGAAAGATTCAGGAAGCATACATATGTAGAGTGCCGACTTGAAACAGGACGCACGCATCAGATCCGTGTGCACATGGCATATATCGGACATCCGCTTCTGGGAGACACTGTATACGGCAGCTCAAGAGATGAAGGCAAGCTGAGCGGTCAGTGCCTTCATGCCATGGTGCTCGGATTTGTGCATCCTGCCACCGGCAAATATCTGGAATTTTGCGCGCCGCTTCCCGAGTATTTCGAACAGCTGCTTGAGCAGCTTCGATAAAGGCATGATATATTGAATTTTGCACAAGGTACATTTATAATATTGGTTATAGTGTCAAAACTTATCTCCCATGACATGCTGCGGCGCAGCTGCTTCCTTTAGAGGTATGTCGGTGGGAGATAGAGTTTATATCTCACTTAAACAGGAGGAGCAGTCATGGGTAAATTTGTAATTACAATAGGCCGTCAGTCAGGTTCAGGCGGTCGTGAGATAGGTATGAAGCTGGCTGAAAAGCTCGGTGTAAAATGCTACGATAAGGAGCTTATCACAAGAGCGGCTAAGGAAAGCGGTCTTGCCGAGGAGATCATCGACACTCATGACGAAAAGCCCAACAAGAGCTTTTTATATTCACTGGTTATGGATTCGTATGACATGGGATTCGGCGGCGGCTACACCGATATACCGCTGAGCCACAAGGTGTTTCTGGCGCAGCTTGATGCCATCAAAAAGATCGCTGACGAGGAGTCATGTGTCATCGTAGGCCGCTGTGCTGACTACGCACTTGAGGGCAGAGACAATCTGGTCAGAATCTTCATTACAGGCGACGAGGAGCATAGAATCGCAAGGCTTGAGAGAACATACAATCTGAACACGGATGATGCCAAGGCTCTGATGAAGAAAAAAGACAAGGAGCGTTCAAGCTACTACAACTATTATTCAAGCAAGGACTGGGGCAAAGCAGACAGCTATGATCTGTGTCTTAACTCCGGACTGCTTGGTGTTGACAAGTGTGTTGAAGGTCTGTATGCATTCATCAAATACACAGTTGATACGAAAGGTTGAACAAAATGGATAAAACCTCTGAGGCATTGATATATGAAAGGCTCGGTGAGACAGGCGTCATTCCGGTTGTCGTTATTGATGACGCAAAAGATGCTGTGCCGGCTGCCGAGGCTATATATGCCGGAGGCATATCTGTCATGGAGATAACATTCCGTACAGATGCAGCAGCTGAGGCGATCAGAAATGTCAGCAAATGTTGTCCTCAGATGATGGTGGGTGCCGGAACAGTACTGACTCTCGATCAATGCGAGGCAGCCGTTGATGCAGGAGCACGCTTTATCGTATCCCCGGGGACAGATCCCGAAATAGCCGGATGGTGCTCAAAAAACCACATAGCCATGACTCCCGGTGCAGTCACATCTACAGAGATCATGGCCGCCATGAAGTACGGCTTTAAGATTCTGAAATTTTTCCCGGCAGGAGCTATGGGCGGCGTCACAACAATGAAGGCGCTGACAGGACCCTTCGGAGATGTACGGTTTATACCAACCGGTAGTGTTGGCAAGTCAAATCTGTCCGAATATCTCTCAGCGCCCTTCGTATGGGCTGTCGGCGGAAGCTGGCTGTGTTCCAAAGGTGACATAGCTTCAAAAAATTTCGAGAAAATCACCGCAAACTGCCGCGAAGCCGTCGCCATTGCGCGGGCATGCAGAGGTTAAGACTTGAATAAATGAAGAATATTGATACAGGACGCGGCCTTCGCAGGATTCAGAAGGCTGCGTCAATGTATATTAGAAGAGATGATATAGCGGAGTTTTGCGGATTTGCTGTCTTTCTTTCAGCCGCCTGCTGTATGTTTTACATAACCGGAGTCGGGTGCCCGATAAGATTTTTAACCGGAATATCATGTCCGGGCTGCGGTATAAGCCGCGCTCTCATCGCGCTGTTAAAAGGCGATGTTGCGTCAGCATTTTACTACCATCCGCTTTTCTGGCTTCCGATGGTTATTGCTGTGCTGTGGTTTTTCCGGCGCAAATGGAGCGGAGCACAGGTGCGGCGGTTTCTGATTGCCTGCATCATATTGTATCTTGCGGTATATATGATCCGAATGGTCACAGGCAGCAATATCGTGGTGTGCCGTCCTCAGGACGGTATGATCGCAAGGAGCTTCAATTATCTGTTTAAGCTGATTCAGTACAAGCAGAGCTAGAACAACAAGGAGGATAAACTATGTTCTGTAAGGAATGCGGTGCCAAGCTTGAGGACGGAGCCAGATTCTGTCAGGAATGCGGCACAGAAGTAGAGCAAGAGACCGCTGAGAGAACTGATAGTGTGTATAAAGAGGCATTTGAACAGGCAAAGTCTGATATAAAAAACGGAGCAGAAAGAACCGGTGCACAGGCAAAGGACTTTATAAACAAAGCGGAGAGCAAGGCAAAGGAGACCTTCGACGCGGCAGGAAGCGCCATGGGATCTGCCGTAACCGATGTGGAAAATACTCTCGGCAATGCTGTCGGCTCGTCTAAGAAGTCTGCTGCAAAATCGGATCCGTCAGGCAGACCGCTTGCCACCGATCGCAATGTGATCGCGTATGTTCTTTTAAGTCTGATTACATGCAACATCTACGCATATTACAACATATATGCTATCGCAAGAGATGTGAATATCGCATGCTTTGACGATGATGAGAACACCCCGGGGCTGCTCGTGTATATACTGCTGTCAATAGTGACATGCGGCTTCTACAATCTCTACTGGCTGTACAAGCTCGGCAACAGACTGTTCAAGAACGCGGCTTATTACGGCATCGAGATGGAAGAGGACGGCTCCCATATACTTCTCTGGAAGATACTCGGAATATTTATCTGCTGCATCGGATCGTTTTACGGCGACTACATACTGCTGAAGAATACGAACGCGATCTGCGATGCATACAATAAAAAATACGGATGTGAAGCGTAAGGACATCACATGAACAAATACTTAGCCGGATACGGAAAAACCGTATCCGGCTAATACAGGTGAGAATATGGACATCAGGGAAAAGAAAAGCAGTAAAAGCATTGTCGTGAACATGTCGGAAGGATCTGTCCTGGGGCATATCATGGGCTTCGCACTGCCTATGCTTTTGGGCTATCTGTTTCAGCAGTTTTACAGCATGGTTGATACCATAGTGGTCGGGAAATATCTTGGAGTGCATGCCCTTGCAGGCGTCGGCTCCACAGGCGCCATAAACTTCATGATCATAGGCTTTTGCACCGGAATATGCGCCGGCTTCTGCATACCCGTATCCCAATGCTTCGGTGCCAATGACATGCACAGAATGCGTCAGTTCATAGCCAATACAATATGGATATCGTCCGTACTGTCTGTTGTGCTCACAATAGTGGTATGCATATTTACCGGCAGAATACTGCATCTGATGAACACACAGGATGACATATACGAATATGCATATACATATATTTTCATCATATTCGCGGGGATACCGGCAACCATATTGTATAACCTGACATCCAGCATAGTTCGCTCATTCGGCGATTCAAAAACGCCTGTATATTTTCTTCTGCTTTCATCCGGACTCAATATAGTTCTTGATCTTGTCAGCGTCCTGATGCTCGGCATGGGCGTTGAAGGACCTGCCATAGCAACAGTAGTATCTCAGCTTGTGTCCGAGGTACTGTGCGCCGTATATATGTACAGGAACTTTGATATAGTTCACTGCACGGCGGATGAGATGAAGCCTGAGATAAGCTGCATCAAAAGACTGCTTAAAATGGGACTCCCCATGGGTCTGCAATATTCGATCACCGCAATCGGTTCCGTGATCCTGCAGACAGCTGTAAACGGACTCGGATACATGGCAGTTGCGGCTGTCACGGCCGGCAACAAGATAAGAATGTTCTTTTATGCTCCCTATGATGCACTCGGCGGAACCATGGCGACATTCTCCGGGCAGAATGTCGGAGCCGCAAGATTTGACAGAGTCAGAAAGGGAGTACTGACAGCCATGTGGATCGGCTTTGCATATTCCGCCGTCGGGATAGTTCTGATGCTAGTATTCGGCAACAGGCTTTGCCATTTCTTTGTCGATGCAGAAGAGGCACAGATCATATCGATGGCGAGGTATTTCCTCATAGTTGATGCAGCCTTCGGATTCTTTCTGACAATCGTCAATGTATACAGGTTTGCAATGCAGGGAATGGGCTTCAGCGGCTTTGCAATACTGGCCGGTATCATGGAAATGATCGGGCGCAGCGTTGTTGCTTTTGTATTCGTTCCCATGTTCGGATACACTGCCGCATGCTATGCGTCACCTGTTGCCTGGATATTTGCCGATATATTCCTGATACCCGCATGCTTCGGATGCATACGAAGACTTCAAAAGAATGCGGGCATTGCCTGAGCTTTCTGATTACTGTTGCTTTTTTATCTGTCGGGATTGAGCAAAACCACTCAATCCCGATAATGTCTGACGAAAAAAGCTGACCTGATATTTCATATAAAAAGCAAACCTGATATTTCATGTTGTATGTTGTATGTAATCATGAAGAGTAGTATACTTGCAGATAGAACTATGCGCGAAAGAACACTTTAATTCATAGATAGTACCGTGGAAAGGGATATAATCAACATGGCCCAACAGCTTACATACTCTGAGGAAAACGATATAAACAATATACGCAAGCTTCGCAATCTGCTCAAGGAGCTTCCTGATTACTGCAGCGATTTCTTTCGTGGCATTGAGCAAAATACTCAGTCACGAACCAGAATCGCATATGCATATGATCTGAAGGTTTTCTTCACATTTCTGATAAGCAGTAATGCCTTCATCAGTGAGAAAACCTCCGGCGATATAAAAAAGATCACCCTTGATATGCTTGATGCGCTAAAGCCGGCAGACTTCGAGGAATACATGGAATATCTTAAATATCGCGACGAGGAAGGCCGTGAAATCTATAACAAGGAACGCGGAATCATGCGCAAGCTGGCTTCTTTGCGCAGCTTTTATAACTATTTCTACAGAATCGAGCGCCTTAATAACAATCCTACGCAGCGCGTCAGGATGCCCAAGCTGCATGATAAGGAAATCATCCGGCTGGATATTGATGAAGTTGCAATGATGATTGACGAGGCCGAGTCAGGCGAGGAACTGACACCGGCACAGCTACGATATCATAAAAAAACAAAAAAACGCGATGTAGCTCTTCTGACGCTTCTTCTCGGAACCGGAATCCGTGTGTCCGAGTGTGTAGGGCTGAATATCAGCGATGTGGATTTTAAAAATGACGGTATACGCCTGCACAGAAAAGGCGGTAAGGAAGTCACAGTATATTTCGGCGATGAAGTCGAAGGCGCGTTAAAAAGCTATCTTGAAGAGCGCCGTACTATGATTCCTGCATCCGGTCATGAGGATGCTCTGTTTCTGTCTCTTCAGATGAAGCGCCTCAGCGTCCACAGCATCCAGAATCTTGTTAAAAAATACGCAAAAATAGTTACTCCGTTAAAGAAAATCACACCGCACAAATTGCGAAGCACATACGGCACAAACCTGTATCGTGAAACCGGCGATATCTATCTGGTTGCAGATGTTCTGGGGCACTCAGATGTGAATACTACAAAGAAGCATTATGCCGCACTTGAGGATGACCGCAGACGCAGCGCAAGAAATGCAGTAAAGCTCAGAAATGACTGATTTGTGGGAGTGCGAAGCACGAAACAATCCGAGTAACCGGAGATTCGGGTGCACCCGAAACGTATTTAGCTGACTGATATTCAGGTGACTGATATCCAGGCGGCCGATATCTCTTCCGTCTTTAGCTTTCAAATGACTGGTATCTCTGCGGAGAATTCAATCACAACCAGATAGCAGCCGGGATGAATATTGTCGTATCCGATGCGATTTACTCTTTTGACAGCCTCTATATATTCATCGTCGCTGCAGTATCTCCGGTTGTTGTATGTACCTGCTATCGATCTCAGCGTATCACCCTCCTGCAGATGTATGCTTGTATATCGCATCTGCAGCTCTTCTGCTTCGCTCATCATTCTCATATATTCCGGTGCGGCTGCAGTTCCCGCATTGCTTGACAGCATCATCAACGCACTTACAAAAGCCGCTGTTATGAGTATCAGCAGGAGTATGATGACTTTTTTATGAAATGCATCTCTATGTCTGATCTGAGCTCTCTGCATGGTATCAGATTCCTTTCCCGGATATTGCCGAATATATTGTTCAAACGAGTTTTCTCGAATATGCTTTCTCGAACATTTTTTCTGGTTGCAAGCTCATTGTATATATCGAACAGATGTTTGTCAATCGAAATCGAACAAATATTCCGAAAATATTTTCGAAAGTTTTGTTGTACAAATTCCAATCCTTTGTTAAACTTGTAAGTGCCATCAATCAAGTCATTAAATATAGTTGAACTGCATATTGTGAAAATCAGGAGGATACCATGGCAGATGGACTGACAGAGAAACAGCTGGCCGTTCTCGAATATATAAAAAAATACATTTTAAAGAAAAGCTATCCGCCGTCAGTTCGTGAGATCTGCGAGGCTGTAGGGCTTCAATCCACATCCTCCGTACATGCTCATCTGAATTCACTTGAGAAAAAGGGATATATAAAACGCGACCCCGCCAAACCACGAACTATAGAGATACTGGATGAGGAGTTCAGCCCGACTCAAAGAGAGATAGTAAATGTGCCGCTTCTGGGCAGAGTTGCCGCAGGCCAGCCCATATATGCCGCGGAAAATGTACAGGACTACTTCCCTATTCCTGCGGATATGCTCCCGAATAATGATATCTTTATGCTCAAGGTTCGCGGAGAATCAATGATCAATGTCGGAATATATGACGGGGATCAGATCATAGTTGAGCGCCGTCGGACAGCTTCCAACGGCGAAATCGTCGTTGCATTTACTCCCGAGAATGAAGGCGCTACGGTAAAGCGCTTTTACAAGGAAAACGGTCACTTCCGTCTGCAGCCGGAAAATGATTTCATGGATCCGATCATCACTGACGATGTAATAGTTCTCGGAAAGGTCATCGGTCTTTTAAGAATGATGTGATTTATTGCGTGAAATGCGCTTAAATCGGCATTTTATAAAGGAATGAACATGAACATTTCTCAGCTGCAGTACTTCATATCAATTGCCGAAAGCGGCAGCCTTGTCGCTGCCGCCAGAGACTACGGCATCACAAAGCAGGCTCTCAGTAAATATATCTCCCGTCTAACTCAGGAATACGGAGTAACTCTTGTGGAAAAGCATCACGGAAAGATCGCTCTGACAGATGCCGGGCGCAGCTTTTATGAGCATGCCCGCGAAATCATGGCTATCTATGACCGGATGATCAGCTCAGTATGCAACCGCAGGGATGAATATACATTGCGTATAGGTGTGACGAGAAATATCGGCATCACAACCATTTCAAGAATCATCCCCGAGTTCACGGATAAATATCCCAAGACTTTTCTCGCTGTTCAGGAGGGATATTCTGCCGATCTGATAAACAGCGTCATAAACGGAATTCAGGATCTGGCGCTCAATACAGATGTTGAGCCGCACAGAGACGACTGCGAGGTTGAGCCGCTGTTTAAGGGCGAAATATACATCGCAATTCCGATCGGGCACCCCTATCTGCTGGAGCATCCGGGACTTACAGAGAAGGATGCTATCGATATCAATGAACTCAGACAGTATGAATTCTGCCTGAGCTCAAACAAGCTGAGCCTGCCGTATCAAATAGCGGCCAAGATTCTGGGCGGAACATTTCGTGATCTCGGCAGGATACGCGAGTCATCAAGCACGAAAATCATTGAGACCAATATAGCAATCGGGATCGGCATCGGATTCCTTCCGACAACGAAATATCCTGAGCGCATACGGCTCTTCCCGTTGAAGAGTCCTGTTTATATCTATCACTCACTGTATTACAAAAAAGGAACACAGCTCTCACAGGAGGCAAGATATCTTGTTAACCTTTATCAGGAAGCCATAAGGCAGGAATCTGTATCCGGCTGGTATTCGCTGTGAGATGTATATAAACGCATCGATGAGCGGTACTATGCTCAGCCTGAACATCAGTCTGTACCGGCATTTATATCACAATTCGGTTTACAGGTCTCACTGTTTTAGTTGACAATAAACGAAATCTTTGTATTGTTTTTGTAATAATTATACGAATTTAACAAAACAAGGCGCTAAAGTTATCCACTATAGCCCTTCTGATGCAATTGACTAAAAATTTATGTGTTATTAAGATTGGTTACAGTGTCAAAACCCGAACCAAGGTTAATTACACACAGGGAGGAACTACAGCATGGACAACTTACTTAAATTCTGCCGCTATGAACCCAATGAAGATCCAATCAGGGCCAACAAGAATGCAACATATGAGGAGCGTCTTCAGGATCCGATTCACATGGCACCTCATGTATGGCATGTATCCGGTCATGAGGATCTCGGCGATTACCTGATTGATACGGGAGACGGACTCGTACTCATCGACACTCCCACTCCTGACTTTCAGCCGGCGCTTTTTGATGCAATAAAGAAATCAGGTCACGATGTAAAGGATATCAAGTGGCATTTCATATCTCACTGGCACGGAGATCATGACGGCTGCTCTGCGGCTGTCAAGGCAGCATCCGGCTGCAAGATCATCATGGCTGCGGAGGACTGGGGCTGCAAATGCAATGTTCCGAAGAAGTTCCCTATCGATATTCCGTTCTATATGCCCGATGAGATCATCTGGGATGCAACCGCAGAATACAAGCTCGGAAATATCACATTCCATATCCGCAAAGCTCCCGGTCACACACCCGGAGTGCTGGTCTTCTATTTTGATGATGTGGATGAGGACGGAAATGTATACCATGTTGCCATGCACGGCGGTATGGGCTGCGCACCCACGAAGACTCTGATGGAAAACTTCATCCCCGCATCTGCACAGACCCAGTTTATAAATGATTGCCTTGAGATGGCCAAGTGGGATGTAGACATCGTTCTTCCCTCCCATCTCAATCAGAACGGGCTCAGAAAGGCATTTCCGGAGGATCTGGACAACTGGAGATGGTTTGTTGACAAGCGCGCCTGGACATATATGCTTCTCGAGCGCCGCGGCTATATCATGGAGCTGCGCGGCAGAGAAGCCGGCATGAAGGAAGCCAGGGCCTGAGGTCAACTGTTATCAGATAAATGCGATACTGACTTTAAAAGAGCGTGCCCATCATATTTCGAGGGACACGCTCTTTTCTTAACAACCTTTGTTTAACAGGGTTTGGCTTTAAATCTCGGCGGGATCAACAGCCCGGCCGTCTGTCCATATTCTCTCGATGTCATAATACAGCCTCTGCTCCTTGTTGAATATATGGATGATTACATCCTTATAATCCATGAGCACCCATCCGGATGTATTCTTTCCTTCTATCTGCTTTGGCTCTATGCCCTCCTTCGAAAAGCGCATCTCTATCTCATCCGCCATAGCATCGATCTGGCTGGCATTTTGCGCTGTGGCGATGACAAAATAGTCTGCAATGACTGATATCTTCGAGATATCTATAGCCTTGATATTTTCACCCTTCTTTTCCTCTATCGCCGCTACGGCCAGCCTGAGCATATCCTTGCTGTCAGTCATGATTTCCGTTCTCCTTTAAATATTCCAGACATTCTCTGGTCTTTGAGTCAATATCTCTTCCCTGCTCTTCAAGAAACCTGATGGTTCTCTCGGCTATATAATATACCGTAGCTGTCAGATCCACAAATGCCATCTTTCTGGCTACAGGAAGCTCCGGGAAATATTCCCGACACGGCTCGATAAAATCAGCTACATACACTATCTTCTCAAGTACCGTCATATCAGCCTTGCCGGTTGTATGCCAGCGGATCGCCTCCAGAACCTCCGGGTCCTGCACACCATACATGGCTCTCGCAATCTCCGGAGCGTATTCGGCATGAGCCACCTTTGTCTCATCGTGAATGATCTTTGCGCAGTCATGGATCAGACCAGCAAGCTCGGCCTTTTCCACATCTGCCTCATACCTCATCGCAAGAGCGGCTGCTGTGAATTCCACCCCGATGGAATGCTGATATCGCTTCTCCGGCAGCTCCTGTCTTAGCTTCTCTCTTATCCCGTACAGATGTGCTCTGTCCATATCCTGTCACCCCTTCTCATAGATACAGGCTGTGTTCTCTGATATATCTGACTACAGCCTCCGGAACCATCCCGTGTATGCTCTCATTTCGTGCCAGCATGCGCTTTATCTGGGTAGATGACACATCATACTCCTGTGAATCTATAAAATAAATGCGCGCACCGTATTTTTCCTCAAGATAAGCTCTGGTCTGCTGCAATGTGAGATGATCATTGTCATATCTGCGAACCGCTACTATGACATCAACCTTATCAAATATGATATCCGGTCTGTACCAGGTATCAATATTGAAAAAGGAATCCGCGCCGAGTATCAGCGAGAATGAATCATCCGGTCTTTTTTCGCTCAATGCACTGACGGTATCAGCAGTGTATGAACGCTCCGATCTGTTCAGCTGCGACTCGAAATCAGAGCAGAGCATCCCCCCGTGACCTGCTACGGCAAGCTCTGTCATTCTCAGCCTGTCCGCATATGATGCGGTGCATGAATCAGGCTTAAACGGAGGCACAGGTGCCGGCATCAGCCATACCTCGTCAAGGTCGAACTGCTCATAGGCCAGCTCGGCCAGTCTTATATGACCATTATGTATGGGGTCAAATGTCCCGCCCAGTATTCCTATATTCATGTGAACCTCAGTATATACAGGATGCCGTCACGCCGTCTATTTCAGTACTATTCTGCGGTTCTCCGGCTTTCTTGCCTGCCTGTAAAGCACGATCTTCTTGCCTATCACCTGTACGACCTCGCTTCCGGTCGCCTCAGCCAGCTCTGCCGCCATTGCCTTCGGATCGTCTGTGCAATTGTTGAGAACCGACAGCTTTATAAGCTCTCTGGCCTCTATAGCCTCCTCGGCCGCCCGGCACAGCTCGGGTGTGAGTGTTGATTTGCCGATCTGAAGCACCGGCTCCATGGTCATGGCAAGACCCTTGAGCATAGCTCTCTGTTTACTGGTCATTCTTTATTCCCTCAGATCCTATCTTAAGCTCTTATTTGTAATAATCAAATTGATGCCCGTACATGCGTACTGTATCGCCGTCCTGTATGCCGAGTGCCTCCAGCCGATCCAGTATCCCATTGTCCTTGAGAAACTTCTGGAAGAACTCAAAGCCGCGCTCTGAATCGAGATTGGTATATCCCAGCATCTTCTCGATGCGCGGGCCTTCTACTACATAGACACCGTCCTCATCCGTCTCAACAGTGAAGGGAAGATCTGCGTAGTCCGAATAGTCTATATCAAATTCCTTCTCAAATATCCGTGTATGCCGCGGTGCATCCTGCAGCATCCTTGCTATTCCGAGGATCAGATCATTCAGACCGGCTCCGGTATATGCCGAAATCGGGAAGACCTTTGCCTGAGGAAATGCATTCTCAAGGCGCTTTACCGGATCCTCGCCCTCGGGATCAATCACATCGGTCTTGTTGGCAGCTATGCACATGGGCCGCTCAAGCAGATCAGGCTCATATTTTTCAAGCTCGCTCATCATGACTCTGACATCATCAACCGGATCGCGCCCCTCTGTTCCCGCGGCATCAACCACATGAACCAATGCGCGGCACCTCTCGATATGACGCAGAAAATCATGTCCAAGACCTACGCCCTCCGACGCGCCCTCTATCAGACCCGGAATATCAGCCATTACAAAGCTCTCTCCGTCTCCGAGATCGACCACTCCAAGATGCGGATCAAGCGTGGTGAAATGATAGTTGGCTATCTTCGGTCTTGCATTGGAAACCTGCGAGATAAGCGTGGATTTGCCCACGTTCGGATACCCTACAAGTCCCACGTCGGCTATAACCTTAAGCTCAAGCTGTACAAACATCTCCTTGCCGGGCTGTCCGGGCTTGGCATATTGAGGCACCTGCATCGTGGATGTGGCAAAATGCATGTTGCCTATACCGCCCTTTCCTCCTCTCAGGATGACGGCTCTGCGGTTCTCGCCGCTCATATCGATGATGACCTTGCCGGTCTCAAAATCCTTGACAACCGTCCCCTCCGGAACCTTTACGATCAGATCTCCGGCATCCTTGCCATGGCAGCGTCTTGTACCTCCCGGCTCTCCGTCGGCAGCCACATATTTGCGGACATGCCGAAAGTCAGTCAGCGTATTGAGCCCGTCATCGATCTCAAATATGACATCTCCGCCGCGTCCGCCGTCTCCTCCGTCGGGGCCTCCGGCCTGCACATACTTTTCACGCCGAAAGCTTACACGGCCGTCACCGCCCTTGCCGGATTTTATGAATATCTTTGCTCTGTCTGCAAACATGAAATACCCTCTTAGTATAGATAAGGCTCCATACAACTTGATGTGTATGAAGCCTTAAAAGTCAGTTTATCATTCTTATGTCAGCATGCATCAGGCGATTTTGTCTTACGCCTCAGCGGTTGTCTCTGTTCTGGGATATACAGACACACGCTTATTGAACTTGCCTGCTCTCTCGAATCTTACAACACCGTCAACCTTCGCGAACAGCGTATCATCGCCGCCTCTTCCTACATTGACTCCCGGATGAATATGTGTTCCGCGCTGTCTGTAAAGAATATTACCGGCCAGGACAACCTGTCCGTCTGCTCTCTTGGCACCAAGTCTTTTGGACTCGGAATCACGACCGTTCTTTGTAGAACCGACACCTTTCTTATGAGCCACGATTACACCTCCTTGTATCTTCTCTCAAATCCACATGCCCGTATCATGGGCACTACAGCAATCCTCACAGGCTGATGCTTTCAATCTTAAGCTTTGTGAATAGCTGTCTGTGGCCGTTTTTCTTGTGATAGCCGGTCTTGCTCTTGTACTTGTATACAATAACCTTTCTGGCCTTGCCCTCACCGAGCACAGTAGCTGTAACAGTTGCTCCGGCAACAGTAGGTGTTCCGATGGAAAGATTACCGTCATTAACAGCAAGTACCTGATCGAAGACTACCTTCTCGCCGTCCTCCATACCAAGCTTCTCAACCTTAATGATGTCGCCTTCGGATACCTTGTACTGCTTTCCGCCTGTAGCGATAATTGCGTACATATTGGTTCCTCCTTCTTTATCATTACTCGCCAAGCTTCGGTGCCTCATGTCCATATATACAGACACACGGACTTCTAAACCCCGCTGAGCGGCATTACCGGGTAATTATACCGGCACACTTTTGAAAAGTCAACTTTTTTCATTGTATATTCCGGGCATTATTCATCAAGCATGCGCTTTAAAGTCTCAAGCTCCGCTCCCTTCACTCTTCTGAATGTACCCTCATTGAGATGCCCCAGCTCTATATTCATGATCCGGACGCGCTGAAGACTCAGCACCTCATAGCCCAGAGCTGAGCACATGCGCCTTATCTGGCGGTTCAGACCCTGAGTCAAGATGATGCGCAGTGTTTTATCATTTATTTTCTCGGCTATGCACGGACGGGTCTTGACTCCCAGCTCCTCAAGCTCCACTCCCTTTTGCAGTCTTGCTATGAAGCCGTGAGTGATAATCTTGTCAACTCTGACGATATACTCCTTTTCATGAAATGATGACGCCTTTGATATCCTGTTGACCAGACTTCCGTCATTGGTCATCAAAATAAGACCGCACGAGTCCTTGTCAAGCCGTCCTATAGGATATATGCGCTCCGGATAGTCCACGAGATCCACTATATTCGGTGCGCGATCCTTGTCGCTCGTGGTGCATACAACACCTCTCGGCTTGTTTACAGCCAGAAGCACGCGCTTTACACTCGCGGTATCGGCAGCTCTGCCTATCTGCTTTCCGTTTACGGTAACCACATCCTCCGATGTGATCTTCTGCCCTGTCACTGCCTTCTCGCCGTTTACGCAAACGACGCCGGACGCTATGAGGCGGTCGGCCTCTCTTCTAGAGCACACGCCCATATCTCCGAGAAATTTATTCAGTCTTACAGTATCGCTCATATATGCTCACTCCCCGCGGGGTATTATATCATCAGGCGGGACTTTTGTGGACAGCCGTATGATGCTTTTATACGGTAAGTGACAGTATATCATCGCAGAACCATTCACACAGTCTGCGATCATGAGATATGAACAGATAGCTGATGCCGTATTTTTTTTGACTGTCCTTGAGAAGATGAACGACCTGTGCCTGAGAGATGACATCAAGCATGCTGGTAGGCTCATCAAGTATGACGAATCCGGGATTCGCCAGCATGACGCGTGCGAGAGCAAGACGCTGAAGCTCTCCTCCGCTCAGTTCTGACGGATATCGAAGCAGATGCTCACGATATATGCCAAATTCCTCCAGGAAGACAAGCAGAGCCTTTTCATCGAATGGTTTTTTCTGAAATCTGTACGGTTCCTGCATGCTCCTGTACAGACTCATCTTAGGGTCAAAAGACACCTCCGGATGCTGAAACAATATCTGTATTCCCTGTCTTGCCGCACCCTTAAAAGGCCATCTGATAAGCTCAGGCCTTCCTTCATCCGGCGCGTAGTACATCTCACCTCTGTCGGGCTTTAATATTCCGGCCGTCATCTGCCCTATGGTTGATTTTCCGCTCCCGCTCGGACCGTATATGCCGAGAGTTTCACCCCTTGATATGGCAAAATCTATGTCCCTCACCACATCTTTGGTCATACCTCTGTATCGCTTGGCAAGGCCGCAGGCGCGAAATCTCACATCATGATCATTCATATCTCCAGCATCTCACCTTTCTTTTGTCGCTGAGCTGTATGAGCGGCGGATTTTTCCTGCATTTGTCAGATCTGAGACTGCATCTGTCGTAGAAATGGCATCCGGATATCCTGTTCTCATCCTCTCTCGGAGGCGCAAAGCCCATATTGGCATGCAGCCCATTCTCAGGAAGTGCAGCTGTCATAGCCCTTGAATACGGATGAAGCGCATCTTCGAAAAACTGCTCGCGAGTGGTCCATTCAACTATCTGAGAGGAATACATAACCGCTATCCTGTCAGCTGTCGCCCTGGCGAACCGAAGATCATGTGTCACACACAGCACTGCCTGATTCGTGAGCCTGGCAAATGCATCCTCAACCATCCGGATCCTTTCGTCATCGAGACCTTTCGTCGGCTCATCGGCAAACAGTATGGGAGCGCCCTCAGCCAGTCCCATGGCGATCATGGTGCGCTGGCGCATGCCTCCGCTCAGCTGATGCGGATATTGTCCGATCAGCTTTTCCTCGTTGCCAAAGTCAAAAAACCTTAATGCTTCCACGGCTCTTTGTATCGCCTTTTTCTTCGGCATCCTGTCATGTACGATCAAAGGCTCTGCCACCTGATAGCCTACGGTAAGCAGCGGGTTCATCCCGTTGCCGCTTCCCTGCGGTACATACGATATCACTGTTCCGCGTATACGGCAGAGCTCCCGCTGAGAAAGGCCTATAAGCTCGAGACTTCCTGATCCGATCTCAGATATGGCCTTCTCCCCGCAGCTGTCCATATCAAGCATCGCACTTCCTGCTATATGAGTCGATTCCGGAAGCATTCCGAGTATGGCCATAAGCAGCACTGATTTGCCGCTTCCTGTTTCTCCGATGATGGCTATCTTCTCCCGCTCATTAAGCTCAAGGCTTACATCCGATACAGCCTCCGGCACATCCTCACCGCCGAATCTGACAGTCAATCCTTCTATCTTCAGCATATCAGTTCCGCCTTTCTGTATGGTCGAACTGCACGCGGCTTAAAAGCATGAAGCCGAGCACAGACAGTGAGATGCAGATTATAGGCGGAAGATACCACCACCATGAGCCGTTGACAACTCCGTTTCTGAAAAAAGCATAGTGCAGCGTGCCTCCCCAGCTCTTTTGGCCTATGACACCAAGTCCGAGAAAGCTAAGCGAGGCCTCTGTCAGCATGGAGCTGCCTACCGCGAGAACTCCTCTTACAAACACAAGCTCCGCGATGTTAGGCACCACATGGTGTATCATGATGTAAGCATCATGAGCACCCATGGTTTGCTCTATTTTTATAAACGGAAGCGTCTTGAGCTGCATCACTCTTGATCTTATGATGCGTGCTGTGGCGCTCCATGCCGTGATGCATATGGCAAATATCAGATTCCAGATGCTGGCGGACAGAAATGCAACCAGCACTATGGTAACCGGAAGTGACGGAACGGCCTGAAACACAGCCGCTATCTCCATCAGGATTCTGTCAGTCAATCCGCCGTAATATCCGGATATGATGCCCACAGCCGTGCCGATCCCGGTGACGGTAACCGCAGATACGACTCCTATGATGAGAGATACACGCGCTCCGTATATCAGCTCGGAAAGCAGATCCTGTCCTACATCATTTGTACCGAGCAGATGCTCTGCACACGGCTTCATAAACGGCTTGCCCATCTTGTACGGATCATACGGCGCGATGCTCGGGCCGAAGATGCCGATGAATACCAGAACTGCCAGTATGAATATGCCAAGCTTTACGGAAAGCCTCTGTCTATTCAGCATCCTGTCCCTCCCCTCTCAGCCGCGGATCTATAACAAAGCACAGGATATCGGCTATTCTGTTAAATACAACGACGCATACGGCAGTAACCAGAAAGCAGGTCTGCAGCATAGGAAAGTCCTTTGTGTTTACAGAATCATAGATCAGGGTTCCCATCCCCTTCCATGAAAAAACCACCTCTGTCATCATGGAGCCGGCCAGCATATTGCCGAATTGCATGCAGATCGATGTCATATACGGACAGACAGCGTTTACGAGAATATGTTTTTTTCTGACCTGCGCAGGAGTGAGTCCCTTTGATATGGCCGTGGTCACATATTCCTCTCCGCATACCATCGCCGCGGTGCTTTTCATCAGCATGTAGTTCGAAGCGGTTTTGTAAACAGCCAGAACAGACATCGGAAGTATCATATGATGGATGATATCAAGTGTCTTATCGATCCCTGTCAGTCCTCCGGATGTGATTCCTGATATAGGAAATATCCCCGCTTTAAATGCAAAGCCTATCAGAAACAATATGGCCAGGCAGTTTGTGGGGATAGTTCCGAGTACCAGAAAAAAAGGCGTGAGTATGCTGTCTATGCGGCCTCCCGGCCTGCTTCCGGCTTTAAGTCCCAGCCATCCCCCAAGGATGGCTGCGATGACAGTAGCCGGAATGGCAAGCCACAGAGTCCATTTCAGGCGAAAAAGTACAGTCTCCAAAACCGGAGTCTTCAGTCTGTATGAATTGCCGAAATCAAAGGATACGGTTTTCTTCATATAGCTCAGATACTGCTCTGTAAGAGACCGATCCAGACCGTAATCAGCCCGTATCCTTTCAATCACCTCCGGTGATTCTTTTTCCATGGCGAAGTAATCCTCTTCGCCTATGATATGCATGACCGGATCACCGGGCATGAATCGAATCAGAAAGAAGTTGAGCGTGATGATGCATATAACTATCAATACTGATTCCAGAAGTCTGGTCAGAATCGAACCTGTATTCATCCGTGTCCCTCTGATTTATTTTGTCTTCAGATTGTACCATGTCTTATAGTTGATGACGCCCCATCCGGGGAAATTCACCCAGCCTTCGTACTTGTCGGTTCTGTAGGGATAATAAGCCGTATCCCATGCCAGTGCCGAGCCTACAACCTCCTCGGAGGCTATCTTCTGAAGCTCTTTTACATATTGAGCATATTCCTCCGGGCCCTGTGCGTTGAGCATGTTTCTGTATGCAGTGTCAAAATCCTCAAGCGTGCATGTACCCCATGCGCTCAGCGGATCATCGAACATATAAAGAAACGGTGTCTTGTAGAATGAGACGCCCTGCGTAGCATAATTGATATAGATTTCATATGCTCCGTTTTTGCGAACCTCAGTTTCATGATCTGAGTTTCTTACGGACTCCTCGTCCAATGTAGTCTTCACACCGATTTCATCAAGATTCTGCATGATAATTTCGGCGATTCTCTCATACAGCGCAGCCTTTGTCTTGTTGTACTGCGGAGTTACAAGCACATCCATCTTTGATCCGTCAGGGAATTCACGATATCCGTCACCGTCCACATCCTTGTAGCCTGCCTCGTCAAGTATGGCTTTCGCCTGCTCCTGATCCTGCCTGTTGAGCGGAAGTGTTTCATCATAGGCTGTTCCCGCGGGGGATATGATGCCTTCTCCCGGTATCTGTCCGCCATCTCCTCCGATAGTATATGCGAGAAGCTCATAATTCAGAGCGGATCTGACCGCCTTGCGGAACGCAAGATCATCTGTGGGCTTCTTTTTAAAGCCGTAGAGAATCTGGAAAAGACCCATATTCAGCCCTTCTCCGGGATCAACATCGGCAACTCCTTCTATGGAAGGAAGCATGGTCGCGCTGATTGGGTTGGAATAATCGTTTATAGCATCAATCTCGCCATTGCAGAGAGCCATGATCATGGCATCCTGGCTGTCATAGCTCTTGACCGAAACCTTGTGAACGGCAAGCTTACCCATGGGCCAGTTTTCCACTGCCTCATAGTGCATGGTTCTTGCCTCTTCATCTACCGATACAAGCTTATAGGGGCCGCAGCCTATGGTTGCATCGTCTCCCGCATAGTTCTTGGGATCCTCTATATTCTCCCAGATATGCTTCGGATATGTTCTTACAAACACTGCCGAATTGCCGATGGTAAAGTAGGCAGCTCCCTCCTTTACATGAAAATCAACCGTCGTGTCATCGACCTTGTCCACAGACTCTATCTTTGACAGATATCCCGAGCTGAGCACATTGTTCATAAAATCAACAGTGAAGATGATATCATCGATGGTAAACGGCTCTCCGTCATGCCATGTGATACCCTGATCGGTTGCAAACTTGGCGCGTATGAGATTGCCGTCCTCGAGGATCTCCCAGCTTGTCATGAGATTCGGCTGTATCTCATTGTTCTCATCCCTTACCATCCAGGTTCCGGCGCAGAATCCATTGTAGTTCATGCGTCCGAAAGAGCCTGATTCGGAGGTCAGCGATCTCGGTGTTATATCCTTTGTGATTCCTATCTTCAGCTCCTCCACCGCATATCCGGATGCCTCTGCCTCGGCCTGTGACTGTCCGGCTGCGGACTCCTGTGCTGCTGTTTCCTGCGCAGCTGACTCCTGTGTCTGTGCTGCGGTTGTTTCGTTCAGCTTCGGCTCTGATGTAGAGCATCCCACTGTCCCGAAGATCATCACAGCTGCCAGCGCCAGAGCGGCAGCCTTCGAAAACCATTCTGTTCTTCTCATAATTGCTCGATCTCCTTTTGCTTTAATATCTCTGGTTACACGGATTGTATACGGCCAAGAAGGGATTATTGCACAATAAAAGCGAAAAAGAAAGTTAATATCTTTTTCGCCTTGATACTTCTTTTTTGCCGTGATTTTATGTGCTCTGCTCCGGATCCGTCAACTGTTCGACATGTATCTTGATGCCTATACGGTAACTGCAAGCTGCAGCAGATCAAGTCCTGCCACATACTTGTCAAGTAAGGCACATGGATCAGCTTTTCCCTGGATCTACATATCGGGAAGTCCCAGAGCATGAAGCGCCCAGTGCTCCTTTATCACCTTTGAGTAGTCGCTGAACAGTTCTATGAGATATGTATCGGCCTGATTGAGATAATGAGATCTTGACCATACAACATACCAGTGCCATGCAGGATCCTGATCCAGATAAAACCACGCAACTGCGCTGTCGGCGACGGCATAGGACTGCGGTATGATCGTGCAGCACAGTCCCTTTGACACAAGCTTCTGCATGGCTCTGTTCATGAGCGTTTCGTAGTGTATATTCGGCTTGAATCCTGCAGATATAAAAAGTGGATCAAGTATCTGGCGCTGAGTCGAGCCGTCAAACATCAACGCAAATTGTTCCTTCTTCAGACTGGAAAGATTCAGCGAGGCCAGCGGCATGCCCTTGGGCGAAGCATTGCGTGCGAGCGGATGACCCGCCGGAACACCAAGGACAAAGCGCTCAGTGCATATCTCTTTATAATCGTACTCGCCCGATGGCGGCTCAGGCTGCATGACAAATGCCATGTCAAGCTTGTTCTTTCTTATATTGGAGTACATCTCCCGTACCGTCATCTCGCGCATCTGTATATTGACTCGCGGGAACATCTGATCAAAGTTCCTTGATACATTGACCAGAAGATCTATGCCGTGTTCGAAGGGAAGCCCGAAGCATATGGTTCCTGTGGGATTGGATGAGAGCTCATTTATCTGATCTGCCGTGTTGTGCGCTATCTGCAGAATCCTTCGGGCATTATCCAGATATATCTGTCCCTGAGGCGTAGGAAGCATGGCTTTTTTTGATCGAAAGAACAGCTTCGTGCCCATAGCCTTCTCTTCCTTCAGCAGCATCTGGTTGAGCGCGGGCTGTGAGATAAACAGCGACTCGGCAGCTCTGGTGATGCTTTGATTTTCCTCAATCGCAATCATATATTCCAAAAGCTTGAATTCCATGCGTTCTCCTTTGCATGTGAAACTTCAACAAATCGTAAGTAATTATTCTGTAAAGAGCAGACAAAACTAAGAAAAATGAAGTCAAATCATTGAATCTATAATCTGTACAAATGATTGTAACATAACTATGATAGCCGCGAAACCAAGTTGTTCCAAAATTTATACGAGGGGGAGAAAATGAAAGCGTTAAAATGGATCGACCTTCACTTTGAAGAGTTCCTTCTGACTGTCATTCTTATCAT
>CAVIJY010000029.1:0-23167 GCA_963643215.1 Lachnospiraceae bacterium
CGACATGGGCGGAGCTATCAATGCCATCGCGAGCAAGGCTCCGGCGCAGGACTGATTTGATGGACAAAGGAAAAACAGTGGCGGTGGTTGATCACTCTGAACTGGCAGAACGGTATTTTTGCCGAAAAATTATTCTTGTTAATAAGAACGACATTTTGTGTGACTAAGATTTGCGGTCGAATCTGCTGTATGGCAATTCGACCGCAAACAACATATTATCAGTGTTTTGTAATATGTCACATGTTTAACGAAGAATTAAGGAGGGATTTGTTAGTAAAGCATTTACTGTGCTTCGGTAGACATCTACTGCTTTCAATTCAGCAATCGTCGTTATTTTCTTTCCTGCATCTTTACTGCTTGCGCCACAGTGGTAAATCCGCTCAGACTTTGTACCGTGATCAAGCACGATGTATCTGTCATGCGCTTTGTTCTGAGAACTAATGAATGCAATCTGTTTTCCAGGATACTCCAAAAGAAAATCGTTATATTCAATCTGACGCAGAGGTCGGCCGCCTTTGTTGTCACTGATTACTGTTATGGCTACATTATCCTTGGTGTGAGCAAGGTGATATAGTGTTTTTGCGCCAAGATAATCATCAATAACGATAATGTTCCTTTTTGCTCGTTTGTAAATTTTCTGATAAGCCAAGTCTGCCTTGAATGGCTCCCCATCGAGAATAAGGATTTCCTCGCTACTGATGCCTGTCTCAAATAGTTTCAGGATATCGGCAAGGTCTGTTTTCGTCACCATATTATCTCGAATGTCTTTGACTTCTTCCTCAATTGCATCCTGTCGGGCAGAAATAAGCCTGATTTCTTGTTGTGGCAACAAACCGACATTTTGTCGGATAAAATGAGACATTTCCACAAATGCTTCCATGATCATAATACTGGCTTCAATTGCCCTGTCTGTATGTAATGCAGATGTGAGCATAGCTACGCCCTGTTCTGAGTAAACATAAGGATTGTATGTGCGACCGCCTTTTTTCCGGCTGTTTGCATCGGGATGCCAGATTGGCATCTCGATACTTCCTCATCAGTCAATTGAAAGCAAAAATTTTCTGGAAACCTCTTAATGTTACGTTTCATAGCCCTATTGAGAGCACCAGTGTCCACTCCAAAACAAATGGCAATATCACGGTCAAGCATGACCTTAATTCCACGAATATCGAATATCTGCGCTTTGACTGCTTCTTTATCTATTGGTTCGTATAAAGTCAGCGAACTGTCAGCCATAGTGTCTTCCCCTTTTCTCTCACCATCGAGATGCCAGACTGGCATCTCGATATTATCTGTATAATCTTTTACTCAGATGTTTTTTGGAGTAGTTGCTTCGTGACTATAATGGTACCGTAAATTAAGACACTTTCCGAGACATTTTTTAATGAATTTGATATGCTCGAAATTGCATATGGAGAATTGATTATGTCTCGTGTCTGTCGATGAAAGATGGAGGACAAATTGGAAAAGCTGAATACGCCCTTTGGTGAAATAGCCATCATGATAGATGGACAGCCTATAGACTATATCGCACAAAAAGGATCAGACAATGATATTCTATGGCCTGATGTCACAGAGCGATATCAAATCGAGGTCAGATATGTTCCGGATGGCAAGGAGCATAATTTGTCATGTGTTTTTTCGCAGGTTTGCTCATATGTGAAAAGCCCTGAAAGTGGTGAACGATTAGAGTGTCAGAGCTTTTATGGTCCACAAAGAGTAAAGATGTCAATCGGTCTTGAATGTGAGGCGGGGTACATTGAAGGAGTTAGGGCTTCTGACGAATATGACTATGACGCTGATTATTTGGATAATGGAATGGCTTATATCATCATGCCTGATACCAAAACAGAGAAGTATATTTTTGGAATAGCCTGGATTAACGATGTAGGATGGAATGACCCGATAGATGATGAACACAATCGTGATGTTCAAACATGGTTTGCTGCCGATCCTACATTGGCGTTATGAGCGCATCTTTTACCTTTTGATTATTCCTCATACCTTTTGATTTTTGATTTTGCCAATACATTTTGATTTTGATTTTTTCTCGTAGGGGTTCAATTCGAGGGTTCACCGTGGTTCATATCCTCGCAGGCAAAGTCGCTGAAAAACTGAAAACAGACATAAAAAAAGAGGGCTTCCGGCGGAACGATACCGCTGAAAGCCCTTGTCTATTGGGGATTTTCCTTGCTGGCTCAGCAGTACATGTACACCATAATGAAATGAAGTATATTGCCGATCATGATAAGAACATGAAATATCTCATGTGATCCGAAGTACGGGTGACGCCCATTGAAAGGCGAGAGCTTTAGCGCGTAAATCACGCCGCCTGCCGTATAGATCACGCCTCCGACCACCAGAAGAACAAAGCCGGGGAGCGGGGTATATGTATACAGTGGCCGCAGAGCGAAGGCAACCAGCCAGCCCATGGTTATATATATCACGGAGGATATCCATCTGGGGCATGTCACCCAGAAAAGCTTGAATATCATCCCTGCCGTTGCGATAACCCATATGCATGAAAGAAGCAGGGTGCCTCCGTGACCGTGAAGTATGGTCAGGCAGATGGGCGTATATGAACCGGCGATGAGAACGAATATCATGAGATGGTCTACCTTCTTGTATACGATGCGGTCATCCTCCGGAAGCATCACTGTATGATATATGCCGCTTGCGGTATACAGAAGCACCATGCTGAGTGCAAATATGACAGAGCCGACGATACTGCGCGCACCGGCGTGGCAGAGAACCTTTTTGCATATCAGAAATGGCATCGCCGCAAGAGAGGCGGCGGCAGCCATAAAATGTGTGCCCGCGCTTACGGGATCCCTGAGCTCGAGAGTATAAGTCATATGTACCTCCATGCTGCTGGCGGAATGCCAGAAGTGATGTTGACGCAAGCATACAGCATCTCAAATACCCTGTCAAGAGGTTTCAAAAAACCGATAATCATTTTATTGAAATCTTATCAGTGGAATGATACGATGACCTCGATCCGGCGGTATGCCAAAGCATGGATATGCGGCTGTTTTTCGTCGGAACGCCGGAATAGCAGGAGCATGAGGACAAGGAGCAGCAGATGGATACATCTATAAAAGCATATGAGAATATCGCGGCATTTGACTTGCCGAACTACAATGATATACCGGACATAGGTCTGTTTCTTGAGCAGGCAGTCAAGTATGTGAACGGCTATCTGGAGCCGCTCGGAGATGTATCACTCACAGGCTCCATGGTCAGCAACTATGTAAAAAAGAAAATCCTGGCCAACCCGGTGAAGAAACAATACAACAGGGAGCAGCTTGCATATCTGTTCTTTATAGCAGCAGCAAAGACATGCCTCTCGCTTGAGAATCTGCAGAGGCTTATAGATATTCAAAGAACATATTGCTCATGTGAGAGCGCGTATGAATACTTCCGGGCGGAGCTCAGATCTGCTCTGGGTGAAGTCTTCGGAGACAAAGCAGGCATCCGCAGCCGGGCAGACGAAGGCGTCGGGAACAGGCAGACGCCGGCCGGAGGGGACGGCGGAGCTGCGGCGAAGGACGGCATCGCTTCTCCGGAGCGGGAACTGCTCAGCAAGACCGCGGTTACCATCGCACATCAGGTATATCTGGCAAGATCCATCGCAGCCCTTGGTGTATGAACAGAGGCAGGCATTGGTGATATTATTTTTTGAGCATATGGTATATATTATGATAATCTGGTTACACGGATTGTTCCGTGCTTCGCACTCCCACAATCCTGTCTCAATTCGGATTCTCGTGGGGCTTTCGCCCTACTTCATCCTCATTGAGAGGCGTGTCATAAGCGCTTTCTCCCACTGACATGCCAGCATGTCGTGGGAGAAGCGTTTTGACACTGTAACCAATCTATGCAAGATAGCAAAAGCGCATGAAATCACAGGAGGAGAGGCTATGTTTAAGATAGCGGGAATGATCGGCACCGGCAACATGGGAAGCGCTGTAGCCGAGGCAGTATACAGATCCGGAGATGTCAAGGTTCTCAGACTTTCCAACAGAAGAAAAGAGAAGGCAGAAAGGACGGCTCAAAGGCTCAGAGAGATAGAAAAAGCCGAGGGCGGTCCGGTTCTGGCCGTTACGGACAACAGTGATATCGCCGGAGCATGCGATCTGATATTTTTTGCAGTAAAGCCGCAGATACTTCCCGATGTTCTAAAAGAGCTGGCGCCTGTACTGGCCGGGAGGAAAGACAGATTCATACTCGTGACTATGGCGGCAGGCATCTCCTGCGCGGCATTTAAGACTATGGCTGGAGGAGACTACCCCGTCATCCGCATCATGCCAAATACTCCGGCGTCCATCGGAAAGGGTGTGGTGGAATACTGCTCGGAGGGAGTGACCGCAGAGGATCTGGCGGCATTTGAGCAGCTGATGGCTCCGGCAGGGCTGGTTGATCCCATAGCGGAAAAGCAGATAGATGCGGCGAGCGCGGTGACAGGCTGCGGGCCGGCATATGCTTATATGTTTATCAATTCTCTTGCCGACGGCGCGGTAAGATGCGGCCTGCCGAGAGACAAGGCTATCGCCTACGCGGCAGCGATGGTAGAGGGCGCTGCGGCCATGGTGCTCAGATCAGGCCTTCATCCGGAACAGCTCAAGGATGCGGTATGCTCACCAGGCGGAACCACTATCGCGGGAGTACAGGCGCTGGAGGACGCGGCCTTCAGAGGAGCAGTCATGGAGGCAGTATGCGCCGCGTATGACAAGACAGTTGATATGGGCAGAGGAGGCAAATGATGCGTATAGTTATAAAGATAGGAACAGCGACGCTGGCACATCCCTCAGGGCGTCTGAACATCCGCCTCATAGAGGAATTTGTCAAGGTGCTCTCCGACCTTAAAAATGCAGGTCATGAAATCATACTTGTGTCGTCGGGCGCCATAGGACTCGGTGTCGGCAAGCTCAATCTCATCACAAGACCCGATGACATTCCCACAAAACAGGCAGCGGCGGCAGTAGGACAGTGCGAGCTGATGTATGAGTATGATCAGATGTTCTCGCGTCACAATCATACGATAGCCCAAATCCTGCTGACAGGAGATGATGTAAAGCACGAGGACAGAAAGCTCAACTTCCACAATACCATGACCCGATTGCTGGAGCTCGGAGTGCTGCCCGTCATTAACGAAAATGATACGATAGTGACGCATGAGATCAAAGTTGGGGACAATGACACGCTGGCCGCCATAGTTGCTACAAATATAGGGGCGGATCTTCTGATATTGCTCTCTGATATCGACGGCCTTTATACCGGAGATCCGCACAAGGATCCGGATGCGCGGCTGATTCAGCAGGTTGATGAGATCGATGCGCGGATACGCAGCATAGCCGGAGATTCAAACAGTAAACAGGGTACCGGAGGGATGATCACAAAGATTCATGCGGCAGAGATGGTGATGGAAGCCGGATGCGATATGATAATCATGAACGGAAGCCATCCGGAAAAGCTCTATGATGTGGTAGAGGGAAAGAATGTCGGGACCTATTTCAGGGCATCCAGATAAAGCGTGCGAAGAGCGACGGAGGACAGGATCATGAGGGCACAAGACGATACCATATACAGCACAGAGGCCGCAGACATGGGCGGCGATGAGGCAGACATAAGGACAACCGGTGAGCTTATCACGGCAGCACGCGCTGCAAAGACCTCCATAGCGGGAGCGGATACGGCGAAGAAGAACGCGCTTCTGATGAAGATGGCGGACAAGCTCATAGATGAGAAGCTATCCATACTTGCAGCCAACGAGCTTGATATGCAGGCTGCGAAGGGAACCATACCGGATGTGATGCTGGATCGCCTCAAGCTCACATCAGAGAGGATAGACGGCATGGCTGAGGGGATACGCCAGGCAGCGGCTCTGCCCGATCCTGTAGGCATAGAGTCGGAGCATATCACGAGGCCGAACGGCATCAGCATACGCAGACTGTCTGTTCCGATGGGTGTGATAGCCATCATATATGAGAGCCGTCCGAATGTCACATCTGATGCGGCGGCACTGGCGCTGAAGGCAGGCTCGTCCTGCGTACTCAGATGCGGCAAGGAGGCGCACAGGAGTGCCGAGGCCATAGTCAGAGCTCTTCGCGCAGGCATAGCCGAGACAGGCATGAATCCTGACATACTGGTTTTGATAGAGGATACATCCAGAGAGTCATCAAGAGAGCTGATGACTGCCAGAGGGCTGATAGACCTTCTGATCCCGAGAGGAGGAAAGGGTCTGATAGCTGCTTGCGTGGAGAACGCGACAGTTCCTGTGATCGAGACCGGAACCGGAATATGCCATGTGTATGTGGATGCGTCTGCAGATCAGGACAAGGCATTGAAAATCATAGAGAACGCGAGATGCAGCCGCCCGTCGGTCTGCAATTCCGAGGAAGTATGCGTCGTGCACAGGGCCATCGCAGATGAATTCCTGCCGAAGCTGAAGAAACTTCTTGTCGATGACCGCAGATCTGCGGGACAGGTTCCGGTGGAGCTGAGGCTGGATGCAATCGCACAGACGATCATACCGGGGACGCCAGCCGGTCCGGATGATTTTGATACGGAGTTCAACGACTATATACTTGCGATCAAGGTTGTGGACGATGTAAGAGGCGCCATAGAGCATATCAACGCTCATTCCACGGGACATTCAGATGCGATAGTGACCGAGAATGCGGACAATGCAGCGATGTTCGAGCGGCTCATTGATTCCGCTGCGGTATATGTCAATGTATCCACGCGCTTTACCGACGGCGGAGAGTTCGGTCTGGGATGTGAGATGGGTATATCGACACAGAAGCTCCATGCGCGAGGCCCCATGGGACTTCGGGAGCTGTGCTCATATAAATATGTGATTGAGGGAGACGGCCAGATCCGATGAGGTCTGGAGCTGTATAATGGCAAAGAAACAAAGATATTACAGTGAGGGCGCTCTGCGAAGCAAGTGGGGCATCTCCAAGGCGATGCTCAGCAAATTCATGCCTGAGCCGAGATTCAGAACAGGCTCATCCGGACAGGTGTCCAGAGTCTGGACAGAGGATCAGGTGGATGAGGCGCTGGCGCAGCCGGGGCTGGTGCAGGCCATAGAAAGAGCGAAGAAGCGCCGCAGAAGAAATGAAGAACGCAAGAGCGAGGTCAGGAACTACCTGCAGGAGTTTGATGTGGAGCAGCTGCGGCAGCGTGCCGAGGAGATGGAACGAAGCTTCATACTTCATGTGGGCCCGACCAACAGCGGCAAGACCTATCAGTCTGTTCAGGCTCTGTGTGACGCGCCAAGCGGACAGTATCTGGGACCTCTGAGGCTTCTTGCCCTTGAGATGTATGACAAGCTCAATGAGAACTTCTGCAGATGCAGCCTGCTGACAGGTGAGGAGGCCATCATGGTCGAGGGGGCGGAGCATACCGCCTCAACCATAGAGCTGTGCGACTATTCAAGGCACTATGATGTAGTGGTTATAGACGAGGCGCAGATGATCACGGATCCTTTCCGGGGAGACCGCTGGGTCAAGGCTATATTCTGTGCAGATGCAAGAGAGGTGCATATCTGCCTGGCGCCGGAGGCGAGGGATCTTATATGTGAGATACTCGACAGCTTCGGCGCACCGTATGAGATAGTAGAGCACAAAAGGCTGGCTCCGCTGAAATACGCCGGAATGTTCAGAAGTCTGGCATTTGCAAAGCCCGGAGATGCGCTTATAGTTTTTTCCAGAAGATCCGTCCTGTCGGTTGCGGCTGAGCTTGAGGGACACGGCATAAAGGCCAGCGTTATATACGGAGCGCTTCCTCCGGTGTCGAGACGCGAGGAGGTACGCAGATTCTCGGAGAAGGAGACGGATGTGGTGGTAGCCACGGACGCCATAGGCATGGGGCTGTCGCTTCCCATAAAGAGGATCATATTCTGCGAGACCAGAAAGTTCGACGGTACGCAGGCCCGGGATCTCAATGTCGCAGAGATAAAGCAGATAGCGGGAAGAGCGGGAAGATACGGCATCTACGATATGGGGCAGGTGCTGACGATGAATGATCAGGCTCTGATAAAGAATGCGCTGAATACCGAAGTGAAGCAGGAGACGCGCCTTACGCTGCCATTTCCGGAGGAGGCGCTTGATACGCAGTACTCACTGGAGAGGTTGCTGAGCGAGTGGAACAGGCTCCCCGAGGTGGACGGTTTCTTAAGAGCTGACATGTCTGACTCAATCAGGCTGTTGAAGTATCTGGGCCCCGAGGCGGAGAAGCTGGATCGACATCTGGTGTACGGATTCATAACATGTCCTATAGATGCCGATAATGAGGATCTGGTGTACTACTGGTACATGTGCTGCAGAGCCATCATAGAGGAGCGCGAGCTGCCGGAGCCGATGAGCGGAACGGACAAGCTTGAAGAGTGCGAAAGGCGGTACAAGGAGCTGGACATCCGCCATCAGATGCTGCGGCGTATAGGGCGCGAGGAGGATCGGATGGATGAGAAGCTTGAGCTTTGCCACCGGATCAATGAGCTGCTCGTCAGGGATCGCAAGAGCTATCTGAAGACATGCAGACGCTGCGGGAAGGTGCTTCCGGCGACATATCAGTTCAGAATATGCGATGATTGCTTCAAAAAAGACAGCCGGGACAGAGAAACTCTTGTATCGGGAAATAAAGCAGACCGGGTCAGAAGTCATGCGCACAGAGGGCATGCGCGGGAAAAGACCGCGGATATCACGAACTCACAGTAAAAAAAGAGCCGCACCATATCTCTGAAGAAGACGGAGAAAATGGTGCGGCTTTCTGATGCCCGAAGCTTGTATACAGTGTCAAAACTCATCTCAATGAGGATGAAGTGGGGCAAAAGCCCCACGGGAATCCGAACTGAGATCGGATAGTGGGAGTGCGAAGCACGAAACAATCCGAGTAACCGGAGGTTCGGGTGCCCCTGAACCAAGACTGCATACAGTATATTCAGCGGGTGTGGGGCGCGTACGAAAACTCAGTAAACACAGGATGTCCCGTATATGTGTGGGCTTTAGCATGCCCGTGGAGCACCTCGAGCACGGCGCCTGCCATAGCCTCCTGCTCCACCTCCCCTGGATATGTGCTGACAGGAGCTATCCATCCGCAATGATCTATGACATATTCGACTATATCCGGGAATCTGACCAGACCGCCGGTGAGAAGTATGCCGTCCACATCACCCTTGAGCACGGCGGCCATCTCGCCTATGCATTTGCACAGCTGATAGCACATGGTATTCCATATGAGACGCGCATATTCGTCTCCGTCCTCCACCATATGATGGACAGTGTCGGAGTTGGAGGTTCCGAAGTGGCTGACGAAGCCGCCGGATCTTGAAAGCATGGTGCGAAGCTCCTGCGTGGTATGTCCGTCGTCCAGATACTGGCATACCTCTAGAATCGGGATGCTGCCGAGCCGGGTGGGAGTGAACGGACCATCGCCTCCGGCACCCTCGGTGCTGTCTATCATCCGCCCCTTCTGATGTGCGGTGACGGTGATACCGCCGTCGATATGCGAGACGATAAAATTGCAGTCCTCGTAGCGCCTGCCATGCCGCTCGGCATGTATCCGGGCCGTGGCCTTCTGATTCAGCACATGAGTCTGAGCCTTTCTGTAGACGCCTCTGATTCCGGTGGGTCTTGCCTCGTCGCACAGCTCATCGACATTGGTCGGATCAAGTGTATACATGAGACCGCCGTACTGTCTGCACAGCTCATAGGCCAGCATGACGCCCAGCTTTGCAGGATGGTCGCTTCCGCCCACTCCGGCAGTGGTGTCAGCCATAAGCCTGTCATCGATTACTGTGACTCCTGAGGGCTGAGAGCAGGCGCTTCCGCCGCGCCCTACAAATACATCTATCTGTGAGGGATCCACACCGTGATTTTTCAGAAAATCAAGTATGACCTGCTTACGGAAGGGAAGCTGATCATTGACCGTCGGAAACTTTAAAAGCTCCGGAGCATCATGAAAAAGGCTTTCCGTGAAGACATTTACATCATCCTCGAAGAGACTGATCTTGGTTGATGTGGAGCCGGGATTGATAACCAGTATCTTGTAAGCCATGAAAGGACCGCTCCTTTTCTTTATATTCACATCGTGCGGGCAACTGCCGTGAGGATGGAGTAGTATTTGTTTACGGGTGTATCGGATCTGGATGCGATGATGACGGGAATGCTGGCGCCGATCATATTGCTGGAGGATACGGTATTCATCATATAGATCACTGCCTTCAGTATCAGATTGCCGCTGTCAAGATCCGGAAGCAGAAGGATATCCGCATACCCTGCCACATCACTTACTATACCCTTGTGTCTGGCAGCCTCGGCGGAGATGGCGTTGTCCAGCGCGAGAGGCCCGTCAACGATGCAGTTTCTGATCTGCCCGCGCCTGTTGGCCATGGTAAGCATGGCGGCATCGACGGTTGAAGCGATCTTGGGATTGACCGTCTCGACAGGCGATATGACAGCCACCTTGGGAGTCTCCATGCCGAGAGAGCGGCAGAAGGCGACTGCATTGTTCAATATCTGAACCTTCTCGCCATAATCAGGCTTGATGACGACGGCACAGTCCGTGATGGTAATGAGGCGTCCGGCATACTCGAAGATCGTGGCCTCGGTCAGCAGACCTCTGTCGGGTATAAATCCGTAGCTTTTGTCCAGGACAGCGCGCAGATAATCCGAGGACTGCATCAGTCCCTTCATGGGCATATCCGCATCATGATCCTTGACCCGTCCGCATGCGATGTGAGCTGCCTCAACAGGATCTGGCTCATGGATGATCATATACTGATCGGGATCCTCACCGAGCTCCTTCAATATCCCGGCTGTCTTATCCCTGTCTCCGATGAGCTGAGCCTCGATGATGCCGCTGCGGCGCGCTCTGACAACTGATTCAAGAGTGACGGAATCGGCGCTTGCGGCGAGCACAAGGCGCTTTTTGATCCCCCTTGCGAGGACATCCTCCTCGATTTGCTTAAATGATGTATACATATTCAAAGATTTTAAAGGTTTGATATGCGCTTGTCACTTGTTAAAATGTGTAAAATATGCAAAGATTCAGGCGCATGCCGCGACATTTTGCGGTCGGAAAATGATGCAGGACGGAGAGACAGTCATGAATGAGGATATAAGGAACCAGCTGCCGGTGGATGCTCAGAAGGATAAGGAGAGGCTGGAGGAGATAAGAGAGAGGATCGCCGGATGTGACCTGAGGATAGCGGATGCGCTCTCGGAGCGGATGTACTGCGTGCAGGAGATCATCGAGTACAAGAAGGATCACGGAATGGTGATATTTCAGGGTGATCAGGAGAAGAAGCAGCGGCGAGCCCTTGCGGAGCGCATCAAGGGGCATCCCTTCGAGAAGGCTATAAGCGACATATACAGGGAGATAGTGAGAAACAGCCGCATAGTTCAGGCTGATGCGCTTTTTTCCTACAACATCATGCTGATAGGCTTCATGGGAGCAGGCAAGACTACCGTGGCGGACTATCTGAGCAGTATGCTGGAGATGGAAGAGGTGGATACGGACGAGATGATTGTCAACTGGCGGGGCATGAGCGTCAATGAGATATTTGCCCGCTTCGGCGAGGAATACTTCCGTGATCTGGAGACATCGACTCTGAAGGCACTGTCAGGCTGCAGACAGCTGATAGTATCCTGCGGCGGCGGCGTACCGCTTCGCCGCGAGAATCTGGAGATCATGCGCTCAAGAGGCGTGATAGTATGGCTCACTGCCAGTCCGGAGACTATATATGACCGCGTGCATCTGAGTACCACAAGGCCGCTTCTGAAGGGGAACAACAGCATAGAGGGCATAGAACGGCTGCTGAATGAAAGGCTTTCAAGATATGAGAATGCGGCGGATATCACGGTTCCTACAGACGGCCTGACGGTTCATGAGGTATGCGAGCTGCTGGTAAAGCGTGTGCTTGAATATCAGAAGGCACGCGAAAATATGATTTGACATAGCAGCCATGAAGCTGTAAAACATGAATATGCCATTTAAAGAACATATAAAGAACTAAAATGCAAAGGAAATGCAAACGAATGAAAATACTGGTGATAAACGGACCGAATATCAATATGCTGGGGATCCGGGAACCCGGGCTCTACGGAAAGCAGGACTACGGCGCATTGGTCGCGCTGGTACAGGAGACCGCAGAATCGGAGGGTATGGAGGCCGAGTGCTTTCAGTCCAATCACGAGGGAGAGATAGTGGACAGGATACAGGCGGCATACGGGCATTTTGACGGAATCGTGATAAATCCCGCCGCTTATACGCACACGAGCGTTGCGATTCTGGATGCTCTCAAGGCGGTGAGCATCCCTGCAGTGGAGGTGCATATCTCTGATGTGAAATGCCGTGAGGACTTTCGGCAGATATCATATGTGCGCGGCGCATGCATAGAGACATATATGGGTCTGGGGCTTGACGGATACCGACTTGCCATGCTGCGTCTTAAGAGCTATCTGAGCGGCGATCAGGGCTGATGCGGCGAGCGCAGACCGGCGATGATGAAGTGAAAACCGATGATAAAAACAGCAGGAAGGAACACAGGACACAAAGCTATGGGCTTGATGGATGAGTACCGACAGGGGATAAATGATATAGATCAGAAGATGGCTGCGCTGTTTGAGCAGCGTATGCAGATAAGCAGAAAGATAGGCGCCTATAAGATGGAGCACGGTCTTGCTGTGAAGGATCCGGGCAGAGAGGCCGCCATATTTGAAAGGGGCAGAGCGCTCATCGAGGATCAGACACTGGTGCCGTACTATGCGGACTTTCAGAGGCAGGTGATATCACTGTCATGCGACATTCAGGAGCGTATGATGGAGGGCATGAAGGTGGCATACAGCGGGGTCGAGGGTGCATTTGCATATATTGCAGCAAGAAAGATGTTCCCGGAGTCAAAGCTCGAATCACACAAGGACTTCTACGACGCATACGAATCTGTCGCGAAGGGCGAGGCAGACTGCGTGGTGCTGCCCATCGAGAACAGCTATGCCGGAGATGTGGGAGCAGTGATGGATCTGGCATTTTCCGGAAATCTGTTTATAAACAGGGTCATGAATCTTCCGATATCACACAATCTGATAGCGGTAAAGGGAGCGGACATATCAAAGATAAGGACGGTTGTGAGCCACGGTCAGGCGCTGGCTCAGTGCAGAGAGTATCTGCGTGAGCACGGATATGAGACAAGGGAATATTCCAATACCGCACGCGCGGCGCAATATGTGAAGGAGCTGAATGATCCGACAGTGGCGGCGCTGGCATCAGAGGAGACTGCGGAGCTGTTCGGGCTTACTATTCTGGAAAGAGATGTAAATACAGCCAAGAACAATACTACAAGATTTGCTGTATTTACACCGGTTCGCAATCTTCCGGTTACAAGCAGGTCGGATGCCAATGCCTTCTCGGTATTTTTCACCGTAAGCGATGAGGCCGGGGCTCTTGCGATGGTGCTTGACATCATAGGCTCGCACGGATACAACATCATGTCGCTGAGGAGCCGTCCTATGGCGAGTCTGACATGGAACTACTACTTTTTTGCGGAGATAGAGGGGGATGTAAACTGTGAGAACGGAAGAAATCTCCTCAACGAGCTCTCGGTGGTAACCAAGAGCATGAAGCTGGCGGGAGCGTATGTAAATCAATGACAATTTCGATGGAGCTTGCACAGGACAGCTATGATATAGTGGTAGAGAGAGGTGCGCTGAAAAGAGCCGGCGAGCTTTTAAATCTGAATCGGCGTGTCTTTATAGTGACGGATTCAGGTGTGCCCGCGGAATATGCGGATGCACTCGCACAGCAGTGCAGACAGCCGTATATATATACATTTCCGCAGGGAGAGGCTTCCAAGAATATGGATACCTTCAGAGATATGCTGTCGGAGATGCTGGGTGCCTCGCTGAGCAGAGAAGACTGCGTGGCGGCTGTCGGAGGCGGAGTGGCAGGTGATATGGCGGGCTTTGCTGCGGCATGCTATATGCGGGGGATTGATTTTTATAATATTCCCACGACGCTGCTGTCTCAGGTGGACTCCTCCATCGGCGGAAAGACGGCCATAGACCTGAACGGCGTAAAAAATATAGTAGGGGCATTTTATCAGCCCGCGAAAGTTCTCATAGATCCGGATACGCTGAGCACGCTTGACGCCAGACAGACGGGTGCGGGGCTTGCAGAGGCGATAAAGATGGCGGCAACCTGCGATGAAGCACTGCTGTCACTGATAGAGGAAAGCACGGATCTTGACAATGATATCTCCCGAATCATCACCGGAGCCCTCATGATAAAGAAGACTGTGGTGCAGCACGATCCGAAGGAGCAGGGAGAGCGCAGGATACTCAATTTCGGGCATACAATAGGACATGCCATAGAGGGATACTTCAAGGGGAGATACCTGCACGGTGAGTGCGTGGCGATGGGCATGCTGTATATGTGCGAGCCGGATGTGAGGGCGCGGCTGGAGAGAGTTCTGAGAAGATATGATATACCCACAGCCTGCGATGTGAGGGCGGCAGAGCTGATGCCGTATATCAGACATGACAAGAAGATGAAGCAGGGGAATGTCGCCGTGGTCTGGGTGCCGCACCCCGGAGCTGCAGAGATCAGAGATGTGACACCGGAGCAGCTGGCAGGATATATCGACAGATAGAACTTGTGAGGGATATGAGGTGAAGAATACATACGGAAACAGCCTGACCGTGACGATATTCGGCGAGAGCCACGGCAGCGGGCTGGGAGCGGTGATAGACGGGCTGGCTCCCGGCATACCTGTAGATGAGGCAAGCATCGAGCGGTGCCTGGCAAGGCGCAGACCGTCGCTGAGCACGGACACGGCGCGCCGTGAGCCTGACGGATACAGGATATTGAGCGGAGTATTCAATCATAAGACAACCGGAACCCCGCTTACTATAGTGATAGAAAATGTTGATACGAAGAGCTCGGATTATGAGTACGGTCCGGCCAGACCGTCGCATGCCGACTATACTGCATATTGCAAATATCACGGATATGAGGACTATCGCGGAGGAGGACATTTTTCGGGCAGGATCACGGCGGCGCTGGTGGCGGTCGGAGGCATACTGCTTCCGGCGCTGGCGGCAAAAGGAATATATATCGGGACACATATAGCCTCATGCGGCTCAGTGAAGGACGAAAAGCTGTCCGCTGAGCATATGGAGGAGCAGATACAGGCACTTTCGAAGAAGCAGTTTCCCGTGATAGACGATGCGGCTGCGGCTGCGATGACTGAAATCATCAAAAAGACAGCCGACAGCTGTGACAGCATAGGCGGTGTGACAGAAACAGCCATAGTCGGGATGCCGGCCGGGGTAGGAGAACCGTGGTTTGACAGCATGGAGAGCATGATATCCCATGCGATCTTCAGCATCGGAGCCGTAAAGGGTATCGAATTCGGAGACGGATGGGCCATGGCATCGGGCATGACGGGAAGTGAAGCCAATGACGCCATGATGACAAAGGACGGAGCTGTCCGGACACTGACCAATCACAACGGAGGCATAAACGGAGGCATAACCAACGGAATGCCGGTTGTCTTTAAATGTGCTGTAAAGCCCACACCGTCCATCGCGCAAAGACAGCGCACGGTGAACTTCCTGACCGGAGAGGATACAGAGCTTCTGATAAAGGGAAGACATGATCCGGCGATCATAAGGAGGATATGCCCGGTTATCGACAGCATGACGGCTATAGTAACGGCGGACATGATGACAGTGAGATACGGAAGCGATTGGCTGGCACCATAGCCTGAAGGGAGGCAGTTATGGAATACGGACTGATAGGGGAGCACCTGGGACACAGCTATTCACCGGAGATTCATGCGCAGCTTGCCGACTACAGGTATGAGCTGAGGGAGATAGCGCCGAAAGAGCTGGATGCCTTCATGAAATCCAGAGATTTTAAGGGGATAAATGTCACGATTCCGTACAAGCAGGCAGTGATGAAGTATCTGGACGGGATCTCCGAGCAGGCAGGACAGATCGGAGCCGTCAATACCATCGTAAACAGAGACGGAAGGCTGTACGGCAGCAATACCGACTTCGCAGGGATGAAGGCGCTCTTATCGAAGCTCGGGCTGGATCTGAGCGGCAAAAAGGTGCTGATACTGGGGACGGGCGGAACATCAAAAACCGCTGTCGCGGTCGCAGGCTCATCAGGCGCTGCACAGATATACAGGGTATCGCGCAGCGGGAGAGACGGCGCACTTACATATGAGCAGGCGATCTCAGAGCATGCGGATGCGCAGATTATCATCAATACAACTCCCGCGGGAATGTATCCGAATGTTGATATGAAGCCTGTTGATATCTCACATTTCACAGGGCTTGAGGGTGTGGTTGATGCGATATACAATCCGCTCAGAAGCGAGCTGGTGCAGGATGCGCAGGAGGCCGGGATACCGGCACAGGGCGGTCTTTATATGCTGGCAGCCCAAGGCGCCTATGCCTGCGGAGAGTTCCTCTCAAGACAGATGGCAGAGTCGGATATAGAGCGTGCCTACAGCGCGGTTTTCAGGAGCAAGAGAAACATCATCATGATAGGTATGCCGTCAAGCGGCAAGACCACCGTAGGACGCGCCGTAGCTGAAAAGCTGGGACGCTGGTTTTACGATACCGACAATCTGGTCATGGACAGAATGGGAACCGGCCTTGCGGAGTCATTTCTGAAGGGCGGCGCAGAGGAGTTTCGCAGCACGGAGACTGCGGTTATCAGAGAATTGGCGGCAGAGAGCGGAATAGTGATCGCCGCAGGCAAGGGCTCGGTTCTGAGCCGGGAAAATGTCAGGGCACTGCGTCACAACGGACTGGTGGTATTTCTGGACAGACCGCTGGAGCAGATCATCATGACGAGCGATAACTATGAGAACAAGGCGAAGCTGAAGAAGGTGTATGCAGAGCGCATTGATATATACAGAAGCTGCGCGGATGTGACGATAGACGCGAATATGAGCCTTGAGAATGTCACAAGGGCAGTGCTGGAGTCGCTGTGACACGGTCGGCGGGTGACAGATCCGATGCAGAACAGGAGCCGAAAGGCAGCAGAGATATATGAGAGTAATTATAGAAAAAGGGGCGCCCGTCGGAACGATAGCGGCGCCCCCTTCCAAGAGCTACGGGCACAGGATGATGATATGCGCGGCCATGGCAGTCGGCGGTATATCGGAGGAGCCGAAGGATCCGGAAGCGTGTGTGATACGCGGAATCGGGGGATCGGATCAGGCGGGCGAGGATATACTGGCGACCGCTGATTGTATAAGGGCTCTGGGCATAGACTGCGATATATCGAAGGATGCGGAAGTGATCATACGCAGGGTGTCAGAAAAAGACATTTCCCGGACGATTCCGGTTTTTCCGTGCAGAGAAAGCGGGAGCACATTGCGCTTCTTTATCCCGATAGCTATGGTGCTGAGGGGAGGCGGCATATTCACAGGCTCGAAGCGTCTGATTCAAAGAGGTATAGGAGTGTATGAGGAGGCATTTGCCGCGCATGGTGGTGAACAGGGAATAAGGATCACAAAGGATCAGACCCGCATCACAGTAGAGGGACGGCTCCAGCCGGGAGAGATAAGCGTGCGGGGTGATGTGAGCAGTCAGTTTGTGTCAGGGCTTCTCTATGCGCTGCCGGTGCTTGAGAAGGACAGCACGCTTCATGTGACAGGGCGCATAGAGAGCCGCAGATACATCGACATCACGACAGCAGTGATGAAGGACTTCGGTGTGGCGGTATATGAGACGAAGCCCGGGACATTTTACATACCCGGAGGTCAGCGATATAAGGCCTGCGACAGGACGATAGAGGGTGACTGGTCCAACAGCGCCTTTCTTTACGGGATGAAGTTTCTTCATGAGGGAAGCATCGGCACAGGAATGCTGCAAACCGGGGAGAGACTGAGGATACAGGGGCTTGATCCTGACAGTCTGCAGGCGGACAGGGTATGCATAGAGTACTTCAGGAGGCTTGACAGAGCCTTGGATGAGCCGGATGATGCCATAGATATCTCTGACTGTCCGGATCTCGGACCGGTATTGTTCGCATATGCTGCGGCGAGAGGCGGCGGAAGATTCACGGGTGTAGGGCGTCTTCGCATAAAGGAAAGCGACAGGGTAGCATCCATGCAGGAGGAACTGGAGGAATTCGGCATCAGAAGCAGGAGCACCGGAGATGAGCTGGTCATATATCCGGGAGAGCTCAGAAGACCCGAGCAGGTGCTGCACGGGCATAATGATCACAGGGTGGTCATGGCATTGACCGTGCTCTGCACGCTCACCGGGGGAGTGATCGAGGGAGCACAGGCAGTTGCAAAGAGCTGGCCGGCATTTTTCTCTGACATGGAAAAGCTGGGAATAAATATAAGGACGGAGAAGTAAGCAGCCGGATGGCTGATATACAGGAGCATTTGATGAATATAGAGATGAAAAAGAGGCTGCCGGCGGCATCGCAGGTTATGGCGATGTACCCGGTGAGCGAGAAGGCGGCACGGCAGAAGCAGGAGAACGATGAGGCCATAAGGCGGATATTTACAGGCGAGGATCACAGACTTGCCCTGATCATCGGCCCGTGCTCGGCAGACCGTGACGATGCGGTGCTGGAATATATATCAAGACTGCGGGATATGCAGGAGAGAGTGCAGGAGAGGATACTTATCATACCGAGGCTTTATACGAACAAGCCAAGGACGACGGGTGACGGGTACAAGGGCATGCTGCATCAGCCTGATCCCACCAAAAAAAGTGATATGCTGGCCGGAGTCATATCCATCAGACGGCTTCATATGAGAGCGCTTGAGGAATACGGCTTTTCATGTGCTGATGAGATGCTGTATCCGGAAAATTACCGCTTTCTGTCTGATCTGCTGGGATATGCCGCTGTCGGAGCGCGCTCGGTAGAGAATCAGCAGCACAGACTGGTATGCAGCGGCCTCAATGTTCCTGTAGGAATGAAGAATCCTACGGGAGGCGATCTTTCCGTCATGATGAATGCCATACATGCGGCTCAGCATTCGCATACATTTCTCTTCACCGACTGGGAGGTGGAAAGCAAGGGAGATCCGCTTGCCCACAGCATACTCAGAGGATATGTGGATATGGACGGGCATACTCATCCGAACTATCATTATGAGGATCTGAGCAAGCTGGCTGAGCTGTATGAAAAAAGCGATCTGGTCAATCCCGCCGTGGTGGTTGACTGCAACCATGCCAATTCCGGAAAGAAATATATCGAGCAGATCCGCATAGCCAAGGAGATCATGGGAAGCTGCGGGGCATCGCCGCAGATCAAGACGCTGGTGAAGGGACTGATGATAGAGTCATATCTCGAGGACGGCAATCAAAGCCCGGACGGAGGTGTATACGGAAAGTCCATCACGGATGCATGCATCGGATGGGAGAAGACGCAGCGGTTGATACTGGAGCTGGCGGACATGGTCGGCTGATATTGCTCATTTATACATACACGAAGCTTATATATGCATAAGCCAAAAATGCATTTACAACGCACTCTGACGCAGAGTAAAATCGACATGCAGGTAATGATTTAATAAGCTGATTTCACAACAGATAAAGGAGAAAATGTCATGAACTATGCAGAAGAATCCCTGAAGAAGCATGCCGAGTGGAAGGGCAAGATTGAGGTTATAGCCAAGGTTCCGGTTGAGACGGCTGACGATCTTTCGCTTGCATATACTCCCGGCGTAGCTCAGCCCTGTCTGGAGATACAGAAGGACATCAACAAATCATATGAGCTGACGAGAAGACATAATCTCTGTGCTGTCATCACTGACGGAAGCGCGGTTCTGGGCCTCGGAGATATAGGACCTGAGGCAGGTATGCCTGTTATGGAGGGCAAATGCGTGCTGTTCAAGGCTTTCGGCGATGTAGATGCCATACCGCTTTGCGTAAAGACCAAGGATGTGGATGAGTTCGTCAATGCGGTTTATCTGATCTCAGGCTCCTTTGGAGGAATCAATCTTGAGGACATAGCGGCTCCCAGATGCTTTGAGATCGAGCGCAAGCTCAAGGAAAAGTGCGACATTCCGATATTCCATGATGATCAGCACGGCACCGCAGTCATCACACTGGCCGGACTTGTAAATGCGCTCAAGGTGGTCGGAAAGAAGAAAGAGGATATCAAGGTTGTCACCTCCGGAGCAGGCGCTGCGGCTATCGCCATAGTGAAGCTGCTGCTCTCCGCAGGCGTGAAGCATGTGGTTATGTGCGACCGCAAGGGCGCTATCTATAAGGGACGCGAGGGTCTTAACTGGATAAAGGAGGAGATGGCCGAGGTCACGAATCAGGAGCAGGAGAAGGGAAGTCTTGCTGATGTCATAAAGGGTGCGGATGTATTTATCGGAGTGTCAGGCCCCGGAACGCTGACTACAGATATGGTAAAAACCATGGCCAAGGACGCCATCATCTTCGCATGCGCCAATCCCACTCCCGAGATATTCCCGGAGGAGGCGAAGGCAGGCGGAGCAAGGATCGTATCAACAGGCCGCAGCGATTATCCGAACCAGATAAACAATGTGCTTGCATTCCCGGGCATATTCAGAGGCGCATTTGATGTCAGAGCCTCCGATATCAATGAGGAGATGAAGATGGCGGCGGCTGAGGCTCTCGCAAGCCTGATCCCCGATGATGAGCTGAATGAGGAGAATATCATCCCGAAGGCTTTTGATAAGAGGGTAGGCCCGGCAGTTGCCAAGGCTGTGGCGGACGCAGCCCGCAGAAGTGGCGTCGCCAGGGTATAAACTCCGTGTTCCGCTGTCGCTTACATTTACTCCGGAGGTTGATATGTACAAGGATATCGCCAGCCGCATGCTGGACTTCATAGACAACAGCCCGTCATGCTTTCATGCCGTATTCAATGTCAGAGCAGCACTTTCAGGATATAAAAGGCTCTATGAGGATGCGCAGTGGGAGCTGGAGCCGGGAGGCTCTTATTATGTGACGAGAAACGATTCCTCAATCATAGCCTTCAGGATACCGCTTGGAGCGCCGAGAGCCTTCAACATGGCGGCAGCCCATTCCGACTCGCCGACATTTAAGCTGAAGCCGGATGCAGTGATGGACGGAGCCGGCGTATATCGCAGACTGAATGTGGAAAAGTACGGCGGCATGATCATGTCATCATGGATGGATCGTCCGCTTTCTGTGGCAGGGAGAGTGGTGGTCAGTGAGAACGGGAGACTTGTCTCAAAGCTGGTCAATGTAGACCGTGATCTGCTTCTGATACCGAATCAGGCCATACATTTCAACAGAGAGGTCAATGACGGATACAAGTACAATCCTCAGATAGATATGTGCCCGATTCTTTCCTCGAAGGATTCAGAAAGCTCGCTTATGTCCATAGTTGCGCAGAGCGCACAGACAGACGAGTCGGATATACTGGGCTGGGATCTGTTCCTGTATAACAGAGAGATAGGCACGGTGTGGGGAGCAGATGATGAATATGTATCGAGCCGTGCGCTGGATGATCTGCAATGCGTATGGGCACTGCTGCAGGGGCTTTTACAGTCTGATCTTCCTGAGGATATCATACCGGTATATGCAGTAATGGATAACGAGGAGGTGGGAAGTCTCTCAAGACAGGGAGCTGACTCGACATTTCTTCTGGATACACTTGAACGCATATATGCATCACTGGAGACGGATATACCTCTTGGTGCCATGCTGGCTCAAAGCTTTATGATCTCTGCGGACAATGCGCATGCTGTGCATCCCAATCATCCGGAGATAGCGGATCCCGTATCGCATCCTAAGATGAACGCGGGTATAGTGCTGAAATTCAATGCCAACCAAAAGTATACATCCGACGGAATATCCTCCGCGGTATTTAAAAAGATGTGTGCGGACAGTGCCATCCCGGTGCAGGTATTTGCAAACCGTTCAGATCTGCCGGGAGGATCAACACTCGGCAATCTGTCCAATCGTCATGTGTCCGTAAGGGCGGTGGATATAGGCCTGCCCCAGCTGGCTATGCATTCGGCATACGAGACAGCGGGTGTTATGGATACGGCGTATCTGATAGAGGCCGCCCGGGTTTACTACTCAGGCTGGGACACGAGAGTGGCGGACAGCTGATGAGACCGAAGCAAGGAAGACGCGCCTTGCAGGTTTCTCAGAACTGATACAACAAGGATGTGGCGTCTGCGGCTGATTAAATGTATTAATCATATACAGGGAACATATGTGGTGAAATAAAAGAGTGATGCTCGGTCTTTCGACCCGGCATCACTCTTTTTTCTTTATAGGAAAGTTCTAAATCGCATGGAGATCAAAGGTTCAACGGATATTGCAGGAGGATCAGGGCCTGTAGTTTCTTGTGATGGCTGTGATCTCTCCGCCCTTGGTCGTGATGACTGTATTGTAATGCAGGAATCCTGCTCCGCTCTCATCCTTCATGAGCTCATCTACGGTGAGTGTCTTGCCCTGATTGTCGGGATCTGAATTGTCTGTGATCACACAGTCTGCAGCCAGCGCAAGCGTGTGTTTGCCAAGCTCGGTATATGATGTCAGATCATCATATCCGCGGACATAGAATGTAGTATCCTCGTCAGTGATCAGATCATATCCGCCCTTGTCAAGTCCGCCGTTGATATAATAGCAGCCGTCCGACATGCTGACGGAGTCAACCGGAACCTCCTCGCCGCCGATTACGATTGTATCGCCCTTCTGAAGCATGAACATATCGACGAGATCAAAGAATTCCTCTCCGTAGCCGACGTAGGTAAGCTTGTATGTATCGCCGTCCTTTACGATATCTGCGGCAGGATCAAAGCTTGCCGGAAATTCGCTCTCCTCGGTGCTTCCGTCAACCGATGCAAAGCTGGAGATCGGCCTTACGGTGATCGGCTCCTTACCGCGAAGTGCTTCGCGGGCTATAGATTCCTGCTCTGCAGCCTCTGATTCGCTTGTCACTGATTCTGCCTCGGAAGCGGTTGTCTCCTCCTGAGCTGCAGTAGTTGCTTCTGCGGATGTTGTCTGAGCCGCTGTTGTCTCATTCGTACTGCCTGACGAGCATGCAGTAGTTCCGAGCATCATGGCTGCGGAGCACATAAATGCCGCGCAGACGATTCGTGTATCTCTTTTCATAATTTTGTCCTCCAGATTCAAGCACGAGCGGTGCTTGCACACGCTCGTATTTGAATCGC